>CALLPZ010000181.1 GCA_938015405.1 uncultured Pseudanabaenaceae cyanobacterium | reverse complement strand
GCTGGGAGCGATCGCAGTGCAAGCTGTCGCTCTAGAAAAGCCGCAAGACTATCATCCTGCAAGCTCGTCGCAGACAGATTTATCGAATACCGAGGCCCTTCCCAGTTGTATCGAGAACCAGGCAACGCCGCCAAATGCTGGAGGACCTGGCGAATCACCCACCGATCAATACGAGCCGTGAGACCATAGCGCGCCGCTAGGGCCATAAATTCCCTTGGGCTTGGTAAGGGCTGCACCAAGCGAGCCAGCTCAGGGGCCATGCGTAGCAAAATTTCAGTGGGCGCAATGCTGTCCTGGACAGCAGGCCCCATTGAGGGTGCCTCACCCTCGGATGGCTCACAATCGGATTGCGAAGGTTCAGATGGCTGTAACGATCGCAAGGTCTGGCCATAGAGCTGAAACTGGTCCGCTTCCAAAGCTGCTGCCAATGCCGAGAGCCAGGCCTCACGATGGGGGAAATGCCAGCGATCCTGGACAGATTGAGCTTGGTCGAGGACGGCCTTTTTGGCTAGTTTTAGAGGGCTAATGAGCGTGGCAGAGAGATAGACGCGATCGCACTGCACCTCAGTCTGAAGATCCAGGCCTTGACGATGCTTTAGCAGATGCATGACCAACCGTCTTAGGTCATTGGCCCCGTAGAGGGGAATCATCAAAGGACGCTGCCAATTGGGTCGCCCCAACAGACGCACATACAGACGACTAAAGCCAATGCAGCGAAATAGCGACTCTAAATAATCTGCCCGTAGCCGTTCATCAGGAATATGGTGAGCCACCACTTGGTCCGGGTTGTACCAAATCTCACAACCCGATCGCCGCAGATGCAACACAGCCTCAAGGTCTTCACTGGCCAGGCCTGCAGCTTTGCCCTTGTGATTCAAAAACAACCGTCGAGGCACCTGGGCTAACCAAAGATCGCGGCGCACCACGAGGCCTGCACCCGGCGGCAAAACCTTTACCGTCTCGTCATAGCGATGGGGGTCACATCCTCGCTCCACAATGGCCAGAAAGGAGGCAATCTGCTGAAAGTAAGGCGGGGGGTCACCATCCAACTGGGCATGGACCTGGCTACCCACCACACCCACCTGGGGCCGCGCCGCGACAAAAGCATGGGCCTGGGCCACCCAATCCAAGGCTGGCAGATTATCGTCGTCTAAAAAGCCAATCCATGTTCCAGCCGCCGCCTCCACCGCTCGCTGGCGGGCAAAAGCAGCCCCCTGTTCTGGCGCAAAACAGTAACGCAGCGGAACGTTCTCTACCCCACTGTTCTGCCACTGTGCCTGAATCTTCCGCACCACCTCTGCCGTCTCATCGCGACTGTTGTTGTCACAAACAATCACTTCCCATTGCAAATGCTCAATGCCGGTCTGGCTCAACAGGCGCTCTAGAACCGCAGGCAGACGCTCTGCCCCATTAAAGGTGGGTATGGCAACGGTAAAATCCAAGGCTGATGCTTCTTCCAAGGCTCAATCTGGGCTCGCAGGATGAATAATCCTTGAACGTAGGATTCCCGTATGCCACAGTGCGACCACTACAGTGACTCAATAAAAGCCGAGAGACGAGTCAAGCCTTCCTGAATCGTCGCAAGATCCGTCGCATAGGACAGGCGGATGCAGGCGTCATTACCAAAGGCAATACCAGGCACAGCGGCCACATGCTTGTCTTCCAAAAGACGCTCACAAAATTCAATCGAGCCTAAGCCCGTTTTGCCAATATTGGGGAACGTGTAAAAGGCCCCTTTCGGCTCTGGGCAGTAGACCCCCGGCAAGGCATTCAATCCCTCCCACATGACCACGCGACGCTTAGCAAAGGCATCCAGCATGGTTTGCACACAGTCCTGGGAACCTTCGAGGGCTGCGATCGCGCCATACTGCGCAAAGGTACAAACATTCGACGTACTCTGACTTTGCAGCGTCGTCACAGCCTTGATCAGCTCCACCGGCCCTGCCAAATAGCCCAGTCGCCAGCCTGTCATGGCATAGGCCTTGGCAAACCCATGGGCAACAATGGTGCGCTTAAAAATCTCAGGACCAATGGAGCCAATGCTGAGGTGCTCGGCATCGCCATAGAGGATTTTTTCGTAGATTTCGTCAGAGACAACTAGGATGTCGTTTTCAACAATGACTTTGGCGATCGCCCTCACCTCGTCGGGGCTGTAAACCATTCCCGTGGGATTAGACGGCGAGTTAAACACCAGCAGTCGCGTCTTCGGCGTAATCGCCTGCTGAATTTGCTCTGGCGTCAGCTTGAAATCCTTATCGGCGGTGCTTTGGACAATCACCGGCGTCCCACCGGCCAGCTTCACCATCTCGGGGTAGCTAACCCAATAGGGAGCTGGAATGATGACTTCATCACCGGGGTCCAGCAGCACCTGCATCAGGTTGTAGAGCGACTGCTTACCGCCATTGGTGATGATGACGTTCTCTTTTTGATAGTTGAGGCCGTTATCACTACGGAGCTTGAGGGCGATCGACTCTCTCAAGCCAGGCTCTCCCACCGCTGGGCCATAGCGAGTCTTGCCATCATCCAAAGCCAGCTTCGCTGCTGTCTTAATATGATCCGGCGTATCAAAGTCCGGCTCACCGGCGCTAAAGCTACAAACATCAAGCCCCTCCGCCTTCATAGCTTT
>CALLPZ010000180.1 GCA_938015405.1 uncultured Pseudanabaenaceae cyanobacterium | reverse complement strand
ATCTCAGCGAGGCAGCCCAGGACAGCTGACAATTCCATCAGCGACCAACTGCAAAAGCAAGAACCAGGTGCATGACAGACAACACCTTAATTTCTCATTCCTCCAGTCTAGGCCTCTAATGTCTCAGTCATCCCCCATCGTCATCCCCTTCCATTGAACGAATATCCCCAAATGAGACTTCTTCCAAAGTCGTTTATTGAAAAAGAGAAGCGGGGAGCCCACGCAATGAAAACTCCCCCATTGAGCTACATCCGGCTCAGAACACCTTGCACCTGCTGAAATATCCCAATCATCTCTGCCAAGAGCTGCTGACTCGAAGCCAAGTCTCCCCGTCGAGCCTGGGATTCCAAATTAGCAGCACAGGAATGGAGCGACATAATGCCCACATTGCCACAGGAGCCTTTGAGGTAGTGGGCCAGCTTGGTGACTCGTTGCGCATCACGGGCCATAACTGCATCTCCCAACTCCGAGAGATTGGAACGAGTATCATCCACAAACATAGACAACAACTCTCGTTCAAATTGGCTATCGCCATCAGAAAGCTGCTTTAGCGCTCGCCAATCAATTAAGCCTTGACCTAGGGACTGTCCCATCAAATCGGGTCTCCTTTACGAATCAGAATCAACAGGGAATGTAGGAAGTACAGCAGCAACAATTGTTTATTACAGAAATGCAACTTCCATTCATAACTTTCCCGAGGTCACCAAACCATCAGCAATCCTGGGAAAAGATCACGATCTGAGTATTCTCTCATAATTTTTTTATCGACATTTCGTCTTACAAAATTCAGTCCTCCAAACGACATAATGTCGCTCCGCCACAATCACAAGCATGTTCTTTACAATGCAGATTGAAGATAAAACAATATCGAGTCTCAAAACCAAGGCGAAATACCGTGACAGCAGGTCTTGCCCAATGCTCTTGGGTCAGCTGGAGCAGCCACAGAGCCAACCATCAATCATTCAGATGCAGCAACCTTAACGGTCGAGAAAGCGTCACAATCCTTAAGGTAATTTTGTCTTTTTTACGGTTTCCTAAGATATAGGGGTGTATGAGATTTGCATCAGTATATTTGCCTCTACTCCTATCAGTAGATCTTCTATTTTGGGGAAATCTATCTCGCTATTCTTGAGAGCCCCCAAGATCTCCCCCGTTCCATCACTGAGGTTGCTCCCGTGGCTGCAATACACTCCCCATCTCGTTGGTTGCTCAAGGTAACAGTGGGCCTAGGTCTAGCTTGTTTGCTTAACATCAATGGCGCGATCGCTGAGCAAACGACTAATTTTGGCAGCCGCTCCCTTACCCCCGGCTTCGGGGTTGAAGATGGAAGTGTCACCGGCTTCACCGGCGGCACCTACTCTTTCTCCGCCTTGAGCAACCGCGATGGAGATGGCAACAGCTGTCTCGGCTACGGTGACTCCCAACCGGACTATCTCCTCACCCTAGAGCAGGAATTTGAGGAACTCCAGCTGCTTGTAGATAGCGGCGGAGCCGATACAACCCTGGTCGTAGAAGGTCCAAACAATAGCTTTTGGTGCGGCAACGATATTGACGAGCTCAATCTCGATGCCCAAATTATTGGAGAAGGCTTTAAAGCAGGCTCCTACAGCGTTTGGGTTGGAACAATGACCGCTGGCGATCGCCAAAACTACACGCTCACCATTAGCGAAGGTACTCCATAGACCTCAAAATCAGCGGCCATAAAATAGCCTCCGGAGCAACTTCCTAAGCAGGGCAAGCCCATGGGATAAAACCGATGCTGTAGAAAAACAATGCATCAGAAAGCGAAGGCAAAATCTTGAAGGCCTCGATGTTTGGGTAAACATCGAGGCCTTCAAGATCAGTCACAAAAACCAGGTAGTAACGCCTAACAAATTAAGCTGTTCATCATTTTCACACCATCACCTGCCCTACATTGAAGTGATTGGCAGTCTACTCAGTGATGAGACCACAGCGATATCCTCTAAGACAATCATGACTCCAGCCCCAAAAGATCAAGCAGTTAGGATTGGGCATCCCAGTTAATTTAATTGCCAGACTCAGGCATCATTGCCTCAGGCGGAGCAACATCCATACCAAACGTGAGCCGAGACAATCTTTGAGTTGGATGCAGCTTGGCCTGAGAATATATATTCTGAACTGAAGGCTGGGGCAAAATCTCCGGCTGACTCACCTGGGCAGCTTCCTGAAACGACCAAGCCAATCCTCCAGCAGCCCCAGCCAATAATGTGGCATAACCCACGTAAAGATGGGCAGAACGCAGATGTACCACCTGGGACGATGAATGCCCTACTCCATCAAACTTTTGCCAATCCGCCAAAAGTTCCTGAGGCTTGGTTTGAGAGGTCGGTAGCTGAGCCAGCAGCGCTTTGCCTTCTGGCCCCAATTGCATGCAAATACGATTTAAAAACCCACGCACAAAAATTTCTTCGGGAAGACGCTCCACAGCACCAGACTCTACCGCCTCAAGTTGGTAAACGGGAACTTGGGTATTCAATCGGATTTGGTCGAGGGACAGCCCCTTAGCCTCGCGAATACGCTGAATCTCCTGACCAAAAGCCACCATCACTTCCGCCCAGGTAGGAGAAGAGTCAATCTCAGACTCAACCGATGCGACATTAAAAGGCAGGAGCGCCCCTAGCTCAAAAAAGCTCTTCTGCTCAGAAACACGGCTATCAGACTTAATCTCGCAGCTCGTATCTTCTGAATCCAAAGCCAAGGCAATGGATGGCCTGTCGGCAAGGGGTAAGACGACAAGCGCCCCAGACTGTTCAATAGGCAAGTCGTCCCCAGCGCTCTCGTCATCCTCCGCCTCATCCATCACAGCCTGAATTGCAACCCAGAAATCCTGGTGCTCCTCTTCCTCAGGGCCAGGAGCTTTGAGTAAGGCTTCTAAATCTTCAACAACCCGGCACTGTTCAACAGATTCCGCAGGTAACCCATTTTGTTGCTCATCAGGCTTGGCCAAGTCTAAACCCTCGGCAAGCACTGCTGAAGGCCGAGGGGATGCGAACTCTGCAACCATTAGGGGAACCTTAACTTCAATTATCTCTATATGGAGATTATTCGAAACATTCCCGGAGCATCCGGACATATCCCCCTAAGAGCAGCGCCTTGTCCTACGTAGGAATACATAGATTACAATCGCTAGGCTCCCTGCACAGCTGGGTCCTCTAAGACCTCTTGAAATCGAATTTCAGCACGTCTAGGATCTACATGGACGACACGCAACTGAAAACGTTCTCCCAAGGGCACAAGCCGATCAAAACGTACGGCCTGCTCGATGCCCAGGTCTTCGATCATGACCAAACCGAGGCGCTCATGCTCCCGCAACCAGCGCAGCATCAAGACATCCCAGGCTTTATCGCCATGGCGACGCAGATACTCCATCGCCCAATAGTTCTTGGTTTGGCGCTCCACTAGCACAGCCTCATAGGCAATGGGACCGAGGGTTTGCAGGAGCGTTTGCAGCTCTTCCGCTTCAAAGGCTAGGGGCCCGCCGCGCAAATGAGCTTTGACTTGGTAGTGAGCAATGAGATCGCTATAGCGGCGAATCGGAGAAGTCGTCTGAGTATAAACATCTAGGCCTAGGCTGGCATGACGGCTGGGGGTGAGATTAACTTCACTGCGGGACATGCAACGCCGTAGAGCAGAGCCACGCACCGGGCCTGCGGGCAGCTGCATCAGTTCAGCTTCGGGTGGAAGCTCCGGTTGGGGCTGACTCCGGAAAGGCACGGGCAGCTCGTTGTCGCGTCCGTATCGCCCCACCACCTCACTGGTCATAATCATCATCTCTGCTACAAGCTGACGGGAGGCGGATTCTTCCAAAACATCAATTTCGATATCTTCACCACCGTTGCGCACCTTGATGGAAGACTCTGGCAAGTTAATGGTGATGGAGCCCTGGGCTTCTCGCCAGCGCAATCGCTGCTTGGCCGCTTCATTGAGAGCAGTCAGTTCAAGCTCTTCTGTCACCCCCAGCTCTAGCATCTCGTCCACGTCGCTGTAGGTCAGGCGATAGGTCGGGCGAATGTGGCTGGTGTGGATGCTGTAGTCAGCAACTCCGCCCTCTTCATCCAACTTCACTCGAAAGCTCAATGCACAGCAAGTTTCCCCCTGCACCAGACTCATAGGACCCGTCGCGAGGGCTTCTGGAAACATGGGAATCACCTGCTCCGGCAAATAGACCGTGGTACCCCGTCGGCGAGCCTCCAGGTCCAGCTCATCTCCCAGGCGAATCCAGCGCGTCGGATCAGCAATGTGAACCCAAATCTGTTGGCTACCGTCTTCTAAGGTCTCCACACTGAGACCATCATCAATCTCCCGCGTACTCTCATCATCAATGGTGTAGACCTTGAGATGGGTCAGATCGAGGCGGCGCTCTGCATCTTCATCCGGCGGCGCATCTTGAATCGAAGTGGGGGTGACTTCCTGCAATCGCTCCGAGAACGTTGTGGGCAACTTCCGACGACGCAGCTGGAGGTTCTCGTAGGGGCTCCAGCGAGCCACATCAACCAGCAGGTCAAAGGCATTTTCACCGCTTTCGTAGCGATTAAGCGCCTTGAGCAATTCGAGGGCTGGCCCCGCGTTAGGAGCCTCTTTCTCAAACAGGGCGTAGCGCTCTAGGGATTCTAGATACAGGATCTCTTCTGGAGCCCAATCAGGCTGGGGGCGATCGCTAAAACTCAGCCCTTTACAAGCCTCAATCTGAGCTGTCACCTTGGCAATGAAGGACTCCCACTGGGCCTGACGTTCCTGCTCTCGCTCCTGCTGATGGCGAATCTCATCCACCTGGTTAGCAGGACGAGGACCATAGCCATCCTTACGCTGCTTGAAAAAGACTCTGTCTTCACTCAGTAGGCAGTGAGCCGCATAACAGGGAACGAGACTGTTATCGGAGAATAGAAGCTGGGCGAGACCAGCGGGGTCAACGGTTGCATTGTCTTCAATCAGCAATTCCCAGGCCACTTCCAACATGGACGGGTCTAGGTAATCGGACATTTCCGATTGGATACGCTGAATATCAGATTGCTCGAAGTCCCCACCGGGTAGCTCAAAGGTAATATCGCGGGGCTGGATTTTATGGGAGGTGCCTCGTTCGTCTAAGGCAACCCAGTGTTTTTTACCTTCTGGACGGTCCAAGACGGCCAAGCGGCGATCGCTGCCCTTCTTAAATTCCACCAGTTGTCCCTTTTCCACAATTGCGCCTTTATCTAGGGTGATATTTAGGGTGAACTTTCTTGCCGTTGAAGCACCCAATAAAAATTAAGTTCTATCGCGATCTTTCAGGTACGCAGAAAGACGCTTCAGAATCCCATGCTCCAGAGGTTTGACGCAATGCAGCTTGAGCCCTCAACCCCGCCCGTCACGAAACTTGAGGCCCCGTCAATTGTAATCAATGGCTCCAGAAAACGGGTGCAAAAAAAGGGTGGACTTTGGTAATTCCGAAGTCCACCCCGCGCCAATGAGTTTTGGCAACATTTAGATTTGATCGAGTGAGCTTAGCCTTCGCGATTGATGAAGGGCAGCAAAGCGATGATGCGAGCACGTTTGATCGCAACGGTGAGGTCCCGCTGCTGCTTCGCCGTCAGACCAGAAATGCGGCGGGGCAGAATCTTGCCACGCTCGGTGATGAACTTGCGCAGCAAATCCACATCCTTGTAGTCGATAGGATCAGTGGGCTTAATGGGGGACAGGCGGCGGCGGGAAAAAGACATGAAACTCTTCTACTTAACTCAGAAATTTGGACTCAGACAGTAAACGCCGAGGCGACTCGTCAAAGCGGGTCGCTATGGGAAAAAGTAATCCGAGGACGACTTAACGTTTCGGTTACTTTGTTTCCTTATGGACGGTGTGAGTGTTGCAATGGCGGCAGAATTTCTTCAGCTCCAAGCGTGACGTCGTATTACGACGGTTTTTCATGGTGGTGTAACGGGACACGCCAGCCGAACGCTTGTCGGTGTTCGTGCGGCACTCCGTACATTCCAGAGTTATAACGATGCGGACGCCTTTGCTTTTGGCCATGGGTATCGAACCAACTTTTTGCTGGACTAAATTCGTCGATCAAACACAATCATCT
>CALLPZ010000179.1 GCA_938015405.1 uncultured Pseudanabaenaceae cyanobacterium | reverse complement strand
CTCTCCAAGACCAGGCACTTTATGAAGAAGAAAACACTCAGAAGTGACAGTAGATAAATTTATCTCTCTAGAATAATTCCAGACTGAGTTCAGAATTTTTACGGTTTTTCATCGGCCAGCGATCCCCATCGTGAACCAGCTCGACTCAGGATGAAATCGCACGAATAGACCAAAGCGACACATCAAGAAATCCTGACAAATCCCAGTAGTGCAAAGGCATAGCGAGTTCGGCCGCTTAGAAAAATATCTAGACATGACAAAGCGCCGGACACCTCTAAAAAATGGTGAGGGCCGACGCTTTATCTAAAAATAAACCCGAAGGTTTCTTATATTTAGGACCTTTATTTGGCTGGTCCCGATTTATCGATGTCTTTAGAATTCCAGATTTTGGCTTAACAACTCTCATTCTTAAGGTTTCTTTTATATTGTCACCTTTCCTTTGGTAGCTTATATAACAGCAATCTTTTTCGTAACGTTTTGAAAAGTTTTCAGTCAGAATATGCTCGATTCTGCGTTGGTCTTAATGTTTTCATTAGATCGAAAAAGTGCCCTTCAAACTAACCGGTAAAGGCACCGATCAATCTAAAAAAGCGCACTTCTAACGTCCGTAGCAAGTGACGACGGGGGGGCTCCCCAGGATGCACCATGGGTTCCACCATGACCGTGTACATACCTAAACGATTGCCGGCAATCACGTCCGTGAATAGGCGATCGCCTACCATGGCAATTTGATTGGTCGGCAAATCCATATCGTGAGCCGCCACTCTCAGCTTGCGCCGAGAAGGCTTACCAGCTCCCCAGAGATAGGGCAACTTGAGATCATCGCCAATTTGAGCGATGCGAGGCTGATTAAGGTTATTGCTCACCAGCCAGATCTTGAGGTGGGGACGCAGGGCATCCATCCACTGGCGTAGCTCAGGAGAGAGATCTCGCGAGTAGGCAGAAACCAGAGTGTCGTCCACATCGAGGATGATGCCGCTAATGCCCTGCTGCTGCAACATCTCCAAACTAAGGTTGAGAACATTGCCTCCCAGAACAAGGTTGGGCTGCACCAGATTTCGCAAGTGAATCATGAGTCAGATTATTGGGCGGCAGCTGCTTTAGCAGCATCGCGAGCATCGTGAATAGCGTCTTGGGCCGAGAGGTGGTCACTGAAGGTCCGGCTAAAGACGTGGGTGCCATCATAGCGCGCTACGTAGAAGAGAAAGTCGGTGTCTTCGGGCTCTAGGGCTGCTTCCAGAACCCCAGCCCCAGGACTGGAGATGGGGGTCGGCGGCAAGCCGGGATTCATATAGGAGTTATAGGGGGAGGGCGTTTCTACCTCTGCAAAGGTGAGCGGCTGATCCGGCGTCTGGGTAATGCCCAAGCCATACTCCACGGTGGGGTCAACTTCCAGCTTCTTGCCAATGCGTAGACGATGGCTGAGAACCCCCGCAATCAGGCGGCGCTCATCGGGAACCACCGCTTCTTTTTCCACAATGCTGGAGAACGTCACCCAGTCCTTAAGGCTCCAGTCACTCTCTATCGCCTGGAAAATGGGCAAGGCCTGTTGCTCAAACTGGGTCAACATCGTGTCGATGACTGCATCGGGAGTTAGTAGGCTGTAGTCCACCTGGTAGGTATCGGGATAGAGGTAGCCCTCTAGGTGAGGAATATTGGGAGGGAGCCAAACAAAGCGATCGCGGGGGATCCGCTGGGAGGCATCGACAAATTCCTGGGCGGTGAAGAAGCCTTGGGATTCGAAGTAAGCCGCCATCTGGCGAATGTTCCAGCCCTCAGGGATGGTGAAGCGAGCCTGGATCACATCGCCTTCGCGAATCGCCTGGGCCAGGTCAGTCAAGCCCATAGTGGGGGAGAGCTCATAAACCCCAGCCTGGAAGTCACCCGTATCTTGGCCTAGTCTCTGGCGTAGGGAGGCCCACTTGACCCATAAATCCCAAGCAGTCGTGGAGCGGATCAAACCCGCGCCTTCCAACTGACTTCCAATTTGGCCAGCAGATGTGCCTGGCTCAATCTCTAGCTGCACCGTTGCCGAGGCATCGCCATCAGCTTGGGAGGGTGCGGTGGCCCAGCTCCACCAGCTCCAACTCTGCCAACCTACCAGAGCCATCACGACCAGAAGGGCCAGGCCATAGAGCGATCGCTTAGAAGAACGAGATTCAGACATAACTTTAATAAATTCGTAATTCCCGTCGAGTCCCCAGGATTAGATCCACGCCCCCTAGGCAAGGGCCAGTCGAGTATCTGGGGTCTAGCAAAAAGGCAAACCGCAACCCAGGCCATCACTGGAAAGGCTTCGCGGCTTCAATTTTTAACAGACCCAAAACTAGACTTCAAAGAGTTAACCATAGCGATGACGCTTCGCCTACCGTTTCCAGAGACTGAAGCGCATAACAAAGCACATTTATTTCAGCCTTCCCAACAGGCCAATCAACACAGGATCCAGGCCCTCGGGGGAGCCCAGCGTCCCATCGGCTAGCTCTGGCATAACCCAAAATCCATTGCTCAGTCCACATAACCTACAGCTTACGAGGGCCCGGCGTTACATTCCAGGGAGGAGCGATCAACACAAGAACGAGGGTTACTCCCCCCTCTCAATGACCGTTTCAGCTCAGCTACCCCTCTCCCAAAAGATCGAGGTCCTTCGCCACAGCCTCATTGAGCAGGGGTTCAATTTCTTCCATCATTTCAGGCGACAAAAGCTGGGGCTCACTCTCGTTCATCAACGCCCAAAACGCAAAGGGAGGTCTGATGGGGGTATACACCTCATATTCGCCACCATCGTAGAGAAAGTGAGCCAAAAGCTGATATTCGTCGTACTCATCCTCATCGTCATCATCCTCTAACCCATCCATCCCCAGGTCCATGCCATTCCGCTCGATCTCACTGTGCTGAAGCGAGTCGGGGCGCAGGGGGCTGTTCTTCAGGCCATTATCAAGACCATTGCGAGACTCCTCGCCCCGCTCTGTATCTTCATCCTCAATATCTGGCAAGTCACCCTCCACCGTGAGGGTCACAGCGGTATCCAACAGGGTCAAATTTTGCTCCGACAACACCGCTTTGGCGGTCGGCAGCAAAGGCTCTAGGTCAGCCACATCTTCCAAAATTGTTGGCTCATCAGAGTCCTTGTCCCAAGCAAAAATCATCACGGGTGCATCCACGGGTTGGAGCAAGGCATAGGTCTTGTCCGCCAGGGTGAGGGAATATTCCAAATGGCAAAACAGCGAGCGACCCGTGTCGTCCTTGAGCCAAACGGTTGGAACGTCCATAGATACAGTCCTGAAACTAATAGGGCCGAGGTTAGATGTGACAGACAAAACGATGACCAGCGGGCTCTACACCGAGAGAGCTTCCAGCGCCATACCAGCTAAACCTCAAGCATCACTCCTGGAGTCTTGAGCCGCAGCCTGTTCCCGGGCCAAGCGCTGACGCTCTTCCCGTTGGGCATCGAGCCATCGTTGGAGAATGATAGCAGCAGCTTTGCGATCAATTAGGCCCTTGTTCTGAGAAAGGGCCACTCCCTCGGCTCGCAAGAGCTCTTCTGCCTGGATCGAGGACAGCCGCTCATCGACGTAAATGATAGGCAGGGCAAGCGCCTTCGCGATTCGTTCGGCATAGCGTTGGGTGTGCTCAGCCTGGCGACCCAACTCGCCATCCATGGAATAGGGGAGTCCGACCACCAGCGTATCCACCGCCCGTTCTCGGACAATTTGGCGCAGCAATGCAACATCTGCGTCAAAGGAATTGCGGTGGCGTCGAAAGGTCGTTAAGCCTGTGGCAATCAACCCCGTGCCATCACAACCAGCCACACCGACTCGTCGCTTGCCGACATCTAAACTTAAGGCTGCGATCCGGGCCATGGGCGGTAACTATCTTGAAAACTTTGCAGACCATTGGCGCGCAGACTGTTGGACAGGTCGGGGTAGTCCCAACGGTCCCAACAGGCCCCGGATTGAACTTCCAGGGAAATGCGACCGGGCTGGGGCTGGCGCTTTTGGAGACCCTGCAGCATTTCAGCGATTTGAAGGCTTTCAAAGGAGACACCCCGGGTTTCCCGCAGCTTGTGCCAGACCGAGCGGGACAGCAGCAGACGGTGCTCGACCCGTTCGGCTTGGACTTGCTCGAAGCATTGCTCTCGCTCCGGCTGATAATCCGCCGAGACGAGCTGCAGAGGGAGTTCTGGATACCCCTCTAGTAAAGTCGCCATGTAAGCCAAGAGCTCTGGGTAAAGCCAGGTGTAGGCGGGATGGACGGTGAGGTCTGCCCGATGGCAAGGGGGAGTAGCGGACTCACGGCTGGTGCTATCAGTGCGCGATCGCGTCACTTTGACATAACCAATGGCCGCCTTGCGCTGGGGTTCAAACACATAGGCACTCACCTCATCCACATGGGAGAGCTTACGATTTGCCCCCTTGACCAAGGTTCGAGTTAAGCCACAGCGGAAATCCTGGACATGCCGGTCAAACACCTGACGCAACAACGGCGGCATCGACACGGTATCCAGCTGGTACAGCAGCGGTGCATCCGCATTACTCACTGGCATGAGATTGGGCAACTTCGGCGCTCTGCTGGCCAATTCTTTGAGCTGCTCCGGCGCCACCTGCCAATGGGTTAACTGAGCCAAGGGCTGAAAGCCAGACTGTCGATAGAGCGACAGTGTCGCCTCATCGGACACCTCCACCTCGCTGACCCAAGTCCGCGCTTCCCAAATATTTTCCAAGCAATGGCGCAGCAGTTGGCTGCCTACATCTGCAGCTAGGCTGAGCTGCTCACCGCTGGAAGCACCACCCCGTGCAATCACTCGCTGAATTTGCCAGGTGCTGTGGCTACGGTTAATCGGTGTGGCCTGAATCAGACCGTTGAGCTGTCGAGACTGCTCGGCTACCCATAGGCTCGCAAAATCTTGAGCCCCACTAGGAATCCAACCCAATACCTTGAGGGGGCCATACCAACGCCTTAACCACAGGGCCAGTGCTTGACTAGCTTCGGGGTCTTGACTGCCAATTTGAGCCGTCTCAACCAAACCACTGAGGGCATCTAGATCTCGATATTGAAGGGCACGGATCTGTTGGGAGGAATTTTCAGGCGTGGAAAGCGTCATTAGGCTCGCATCAATCGAGGTTGCATGAACCGGTGATGGGCTCATCATAGCCCGATTAACCTAGCGATGTCCCCGGTAGGGACAAGCTGAAACGAATACAGAAGACCCCCGTAGAGACATAGCAGACGC
>CALLPZ010000178.1 GCA_938015405.1 uncultured Pseudanabaenaceae cyanobacterium | reverse complement strand
GGCAAAGGAGGAACGCCAAGAGCGTCTCGTTCTGCAGCATGTTGGCGATATTGTTCTAGCATCTGGGCTCTCTCTTGCGTTCGCGTGATTGTTTGACCTCCACACAAGGGGTGGGGCTGAAATCTTAAAACAGTATTTCAGTATAGAACTCAGTCACCTATGTCTGGGTATTGACTAATGCGGTTATCCAGGTAGGGCATCGTTAAGAATCGCGATCATAGCCGCTCAAACAATCTCTCCTAGGGGGTTTGACCTGATAGGCTGCAAGCGACAATGCTGGAGCAATTCCTTGGCTTTCTGGTGCATGACCTCTGTCCAGCGCTGTGTGAGCTATCACCTTGCGAGATCCTGATTATGGTTCATTCGATTTCCTCTGCTAGTGTCTCCAGCTTTGCGGAATTGCAGCAGACCCTGCGCGATCGCTGGCAGGCTCTGGAGATCGATAGCGACAGCACCAGCCAAGACTATGACATCCTGATCGTCCCCTCTCTCAGCGTGGACCAGCGGGAGCTTTGCAAAATCGACGGAGCATTGCACTACGAAGAACGCTTGCTGTTCTCCCTCATCCGCCTGCGCAATCCTCGCACCCGAGTGGTCTACATCACCAGCCAGCCCATTCCTCCCATCGTCATCGATTACTACCTCCAGCTCCTACCGGGCATTCCCTTTTCCCATGCCCGTCAGCGTTTGCTGTTAATGTCCACCTACGATGGCTCGTTGCGTCCCCTGACTGAAAAGATCCTAGAGCGGCCTCGTCTGGTGCAACGCATTCGGCAGGCTCTGAGGCCTGGCAAATCCTTTATGGCTTGCTTTAATGCCAGCGCCTTGGAAGAACAGCTCTCCATGGCCCTCGGGGTGCCTCTCTTTGGCGCGGGGCCGGACTTGCTTCACTGGGGGACAAAATCTGGGAGTCGGGAGCTGTTTGCTGAATGTGGGGTGCCCCATCCCGATGGCAGTCAGCTAGTTTATACCGAAGCCAAATTGGCTGAGGTGGCTGCGGAGCTATGGGAGCGTCAGCCGCAGCTCAAGCGCATGGTGATTAAGCTGAATGAGGGCTTTTCGGGGGAAGGGAATGCTCTGCTAGATTTACGACCCTTGGCTGAGTTTGCGCCTAGCCCAGATGAGCCTCAAGCTGGGCATGACGATCGCGTAATTGCCCTCCAACGCAGCTTTCAGAACCTCAGCTTCCAAGCGGCGGATGAAACTTGGGAGAGCTTTGGAGGGAGAGTGCCGGAACTGGGGGCGATCGCTGAAGCTTTCATTGAGGGCAAAATCAAACGCTCTCCCAGCGTCCAGGGCAGCATCAGCCCCACTGGCGAAGTGGAAATTCTCTCCACCCATGACCAAATATTGGGTGGACCCGATGGTCAAATCTATTTGGGCTGCCACTTCCCAGCAGATGGGGGCTATCGGTTGGCGATGCAAGACTATGGATTAGCGATCGGTCGGGGGCTAGCGGCTAAGGGAGCGATGGAGCGGTTTGGTGTGGATTTTGTTGTGGTGCAGCAGGCGGATGGCCGTTGGGATGCCCAGGCAATTGAGATTAATTTGCGCAAGGGGGGCACGACGCATCCATTTATGACGCTGAAGTATCTGACCAATGGAACTTACAGCACTGAGGATGGGCTGTTTTATAGCCAGCCGGGGCAGCCAAAGTTTTATAAGGCGACGGATAACTTGCAGGGCGATCGCTATCGTGGTCTCTTGCCCAATGACTTGATGGATATCATTGCGGCCCATCAGCTCCATTTCGATAGCAGTAGCAAAACAGGCACCGTTTTCCATTTGATGGGCTGCCTGTCAGAGTTTGGCAAGCTGGGCCTAACTTGCATCGGCAACTCTCCTCAACAGGCGGAGGAAATTTATGAGCGAGTGGGTACAATCCTCAACCAGGCAACGCAGGAGGATAATCCTGCCCCGGGCAATTGGAATGGTTTACCGATTAGCTGGGAACAGTCTAATGAAACTTAAGCGACGCTCTAACCCTGGGCAATCAGGGTGGACTGGGGCCATTGGAAACCCTCAGACAGGGAGGGAGCAGCATTTTCGGCAGGCTCTGCAAAGTCCGGCTGAAACGTTTGGACGAGGGAGGTGGGCTTTTGCGGAGCAGGCTTGCCTGCCCCATCCACAGCTGGGACTTGACCGACGACCTGTTCTTGCATGTTGCGGTAGATAAAGACCGCTGCTTGGGCTCGGGTGCGAATGTTGTGGGTTTGGAGCAAGATTGCGGCTTCGGTCTCAGTGGCTGGGGTGGCCGTTGCGACGGTTAGGCTCGCAGGGGCTGGGGCGATCGCCTTATGATTCGCCATCCCCAGCTCTCGCTGTAAAACCTTCAGGCGGTAGAGCTTTGCCCGGTGCAGCATGATGCCAAAGTGGGCGGCTTGGATTTCACGATCCGGCTGAAAGGTGCCGTCGCCGTAGCCCCTAACAATGCCCCGGGCAGCGAGGAGCTCGACAAAGGGCTGGGACCAGTGGGATTGCAAGTCTCGGAAGGAGTCAGAGGTCGTGGCTGTTGTGGCGATCGCGCTTGACTCGGCAAAACCAGGAGCCTCTGTCAAAGCAGGTTTTGCTTCTACCAAAGGAGTCCGAGATCGAACTGCATTGGGCTGAATCTCCGCCACAGAATCGGCCATTAATGTCTGCCAGCCACGGGTCGGCTGCTGCAATTTTGCCAGGGGCAATCCAGATTTTTGGGTCGCCACAATTTCCATGGCAGAAAGCGCGAGCAAACCACAAAGTGTGGGTTTTCCAGAGAGACCGGAAGAAATCATAGGGAGATCGATTTCCTAAAACTAACTCAAAAACGAACGTACTTATCCAACTAAAGAGGGCTGGGTATTCGGCTGAGGAAGTCTGCTAGTCAAGTAGTTCTGCGGATGCCAGGTGATTCCGGAGGGCGTTAGAGGCAAAAAAATATTTCTGCCTTTTGGCTTAGAGCCCTGTATCCACAGGCGTTTAGATGAGAAAGAAGAATGCAATTACGGCAGTCTAAATAGAAGGTAGAGCTTAGGCCCATATTTCATCTAGCCACTTCGCTAGTGTAGGAGTCGATATTTTTCTATACCGACATATTTTTAGTTTGCAATGAAAATGAGGGCGATTAAGCCTCAAGAATACTGCTTAAATCAATTCTAGAGTTACAAATACGACTCAATTCAAATCCTGTACGGAGTTCAATTGATGACCTGAAAGCCACCTAAATAGGGCCTCAGCAAAATGGCTCTTCTACGTATCGCGACTAAAGCTGTTTTCAATGAAACTCAGCAACTCTTTACTGAAACAATTTCTGAAGAATGATCAGTACTGAGTCACTCAACAGCAGTCTTATATTTCTCCCGCCAGAGCTTGTTCTCGTAGCTGGTCGGCCCAGGCACGACGATAGCGGTAGTTGCCGCTGCGTTGAGATTTGCGGGGCTCGATGTCCATTTCATGCAGCAAGCGCTGGGTTTTCTGGCGGGAGAGGCCGACGATTTTGGCACAGGTGCTGAGGGGGAGCCATTGCTGTTGGAGCAGGGCCAGGGCTTTTTCGTCGGAGGCTTCTATTAGCTGGGTGAGCATGAGTTTGGCGAGGTACCAGCAGGCGAGGGTGTCGGCTTCGGCGCGGTGGGAGCCATCGACGGCCCAGCCGAAGTGGGCGACGAGTTTGGGCAGGCTGCGGGAGGGCAGGTCGGCGAGGATGAGGCGGGAGAGTTTGACGGTGCAGAATTGGGCTTCGGGGGGGCGTTCCCAGGGGATGTCGAGGTGGGCGAGTTCGGAGCGGAGGAAGCTGTAGTCG
>CALLPZ010000177.1 GCA_938015405.1 uncultured Pseudanabaenaceae cyanobacterium | reverse complement strand
AACACCAAGGCAGCACCAAACCGACCAAGGTATAAGCCCCAAAGGTAAACCAGGCGAGGGGCAGCGCATCGGAGGATTGCCAAAACGATGCTGGCCCCGGGAGCGGCGTTTGTGCCAATGGAGAGGAAGCTCCCGAAAACGCCGCCGCCTTAGAACCCTCGGCCATAAAGGCATCGCCTGGTTCAGACAAAGGAGGCAGCAGGGTTCCTTGAATCTGGGCCCGATGGAACTGGCCTAACAGCGCAGCACCACATTGCAACAGCAACAACTGTGCTCCCATCCAACCGTCAGACAGTTCGCCCAAGCCTAGGGGCAAGGCTGAGACCTCGGGCAAGCCCGCAGTCTGCCACAAACCTGCGATCGCAGGCTCCACAACCGTGCCTTGCCCAAAACAGAGCCCGAGCCATCCGGCCACCAGCCCCGTCCAAGCCAAGGCCCGAACCAAGCGCGACAGTCTGGGGGGAAGACGGTTCGACAACAGTCCGTTGAGCTCGCGTAAGCCAAACCCCAGCACCGCCGTCACCCCATAAACCAGGGCCAAGGCAGTCATGCCCAAGCGCTCTAAAAATAGGGCAGCACTACTCACTTCCAGCAGCACCACGCCCAGGGTCAGTAAAAAGGAAGTGCCCAACAACAGAGGCCGGGTAATCCGCTGGGGCGAAGCCACCAGGGTTCGCCGAACTTGTTGAACGCCAGCTGCCAGGGTGAACGCAGCAGTCTGACGAGCAGCCGATCGCTGCCCCCGAGACGCCGCTACAGTTCCCTGGGCTGGAGCCACAGGAGAGCCAGGCTTTTGAGCAGCGGCCCGGCGAGAAGTCGCACCGCGAAAAAAACTTACCCAGCGGGATGCAATCCGAGACAAGGTCTGAGACAAGGTCATGGTTTTAGTGAGATGCCCTGAGGGTTCAGCAAGCGCTCGGTCTAGCAAGCAGATGGGACCAGTTCTGTAAGCTCCCCAGGGAGACCAGAACCAGCACCCAACTCCAATCCACTCGTCAATACCATCACCCGAGAAAGATGGAACGGCGATCGCCCCACTGCCCCCAACCGCGAGGTCAGACATCGAGCAGCGAGAGACGAAGGTCTGGCAAAGCTTATTGAATTTCTCCCGGGCTGCCCTGAGTGCATTTTCGGAGGCCAAACTAGGTCAAAACTTATACTGAAAAGCTATTTCTCTGAAGAGCGAGAAAAACCCTAGATTAATGCTCAAAAAAATAATTAAAGGGCTGATTAATTAGGCCGCATAAACACGGTTCATCGGAGGGTCTAGAGAAGTTGTAGACATAAAGCCTCGTCGTTTCTACGGATCAGTCTCCTGGGCGCTCCTGTGACGCCGAGATAGATCCCATGGGCGATCGCAGCCCTCGGTCGCACCAGCCTCTCCCCTTGACAGGCTGGCATTCCCAAACCCTCTGTAACTCCTGCATTAAGCAACGACGGCGATCGTTCCTGGTCTTCCCAACCAGATTGCCGTCCATTTGTTAGTCCCCATTGGAATTTTATGGACGCCAACTCTCTCAGCAACGTTAACGCCAACATCAATTCCATTGCCTTTGTGGATGGTGGCCTCCACCAGGCAAACGATTTGCTCAGCGGTATCCAGGCCGATCGCATTGTCTTCCTGGACGATCCCAGTCGTTCCATCGCCCAAATCACGGCTGTCCTGGAGCAATACCAAGATCTAGACAGCATCCATATTTTTTCCCATGGCGATGATGCAGCCCTGCGCCTGGGCGACACCACGCTCAATCAAGCATCCCTAGACAATTACCAACAAGATCTCAGCAGTTGGGGAGCGGCCCTGGGCGAAAGCGGCGATATCTTGCTCTACGGCTGCAACCTAGCTGCAAGCGCCAATGGCATGGCCTTCGTTGAACAGGTGAGTCGGCTCACCGATGCCGATGTGGCAGCCTCCACCGATAGCACGGGCCATAGCAGCCTCGGCGGAGACTGGGATTTGGAAGTGAGCACTGGGGCGATCGCCGCTGGCATCGCTCTGGATCAAGCCACCCAAGCCAACTACAAAGCGCTACTCCCGATCACGGTCTATGCCGCAGGGTCCGAAAACACCGAAATCATGGAACTGCGCATCGACGGCCAGGCCGTGCGCACCTGGACCAACATCGGCGGCAACCCAGGTACTCGAACGTTCCAGGCCTATCGCTACAATGCGGCCAACAATATCTCCCCCGATCGCATTAGTGTCGCCTTCACCAACGATGTCTTCGATTTAGCAAATGGCATCGACAGCAATCTCTATGTGGATCGCATTGTTGTTGATGGTACAACCTACCAAACCGAAGGACCGAAGGTCTTCTCCACTGGCACCTGGAAACCCGAAGATGGCATCACCCCAGGGTTCCGCTTAAGCGAGATACTCCATGCCAATGGTGAGTTTCGCTTTGCCGATACCACCAATACCAACACCGGCGATATCGTCCAAATCCGAGCCCGAGGCAACGACGGGGGCGAACAGTTCTCCCTCAGCTTGGGAGGCCAAGTGGTGGACAACTTTACCGTTACGAAAAACTATCAAACCTTCAGCTACCGGGCCACGGGGAATGTGACCGCCGACGATGTGCGGGTGAGCTTCCTCAATGATCGCTACGATCCGGCCAATGGCATCGATAGCAATCTGATTGTGGACTACGTGACGGTGGATGGCGATCGCTTCCAAACCGAAGCCCCCACTGTCTTCTCTACCGGTACCTGGAAATCCGCCGACGGCGTCACCCCCGGCTTCCGCCGCAGCGAGACGCTCCACACCAACGGCTATTTCCAGTACGCTGCCCCCACCGCATCCAGTAGCTTCGCCCTGAAGGACAGTAACACCGTCTTAGTCAGCGAAGAT
>CALLPZ010000176.1 GCA_938015405.1 uncultured Pseudanabaenaceae cyanobacterium | reverse complement strand
CAGAAATATTTCTGAATAGAAGGGTCCTTGCGAATCTTGTAATCTTAAATTTGTCCAATCCCAAGAAGTTGCTTGGAATTGGTCTGGAGCTGCTGCTTGTGAGCCAGAGGGAGATGTCCCTATTGAAGCTGTGTGGCGGTTTCCAGTCTGATGCTGGGCCAACCACTCACACCGCTTCTAGGACTGCTGATTTAGCGCCCAGTCATAATTCAAGTAGCTGACGCCGTAGTCCCCGGCTTCTAAATAGGCTTTGTCTTCTGGGCTGACGTAGTTGCTGACGAAATTCAGCACGGCGCGCTGTTTTTCACCGCCTGTAAAGCCATTGTCCGTGCCATAGCCAGGCACCCAATCTTCGCCAAACCACTTGAATATTTTAGACAAATACACTTTGTTGTTCTCGCGATCGATGCGCAAGCCCGTCTCAGGATTGGCTAGCCACTGGTTTACTTGGTCATCAAGTTGAGCATCCAACTGTTCGGCAGTATAGGGTTCCTGGCGTAGAGGAGGACAGCTCATGGCTGCGCAGACTAATGCAGCATGAATACGGGGTTCCTGGAAGTTCTTACGAAGCGTTTCATGCTCGATTTCATCAAGAGTCTTGGTGTCTCCAGACACAGCATGTTTCCGACTTTTCCAAACCCCTTTAATGTCCTTGATGCTGGCCTTGAGGGGGGCTTGATCAATGATGGACGCTAAGGTTAGAGAGTTGTAGGCATTCACCCAATAGGCAATTTGTTCTGCATCGCTCCAGCTCGCCAGCTGCTCCGGTGTAACGCTGACAAGGGAGGCGTTATAGGTATCTAGGCCCTGGCGATTTTGTTGGAGGTTTGCGTAGTCGACGAGGGCGCGATCGTTGACATGGTTGTTGAGCACCTCAGCATAGTTTTCCGTTGCTAACTCGGTTGCAACGATATTTCCTCCAGCGGCAACGGCATTGGCTGGGGTATTGGGGGTTGAAGCTGCTGTGGTACTAATTTGGCAACCGCCGAGACCTGCGACCAGCAAAAGGCCACCCAGAATTAGGCCACCTCGCAATGGGGATTTAGACATAGAAGAAATCTTAGGCATGGCTGACGTGGAACGCTGGAGAAACGGTATTCGAATCTATTGAAGACAAGCTTGCTGAAGATCCTCTGAGAGAACGCTAAAAAAAACTTCAGGAAAAGTCTTCAAACCATCCCTTGCGCCAGAAAAAAACGATTAATCCGCCAGCGATCGCCCCCATGCCCAGCAAGCACAATGGATAGCCATAGGTCCAATTCAGCTCTGGCATATTCCAAGGCGAAGCTTCCGAATTGAAGTTCATGCCATAGAGACCGACCACAAACGATAGGGGAATGAAAATCGTGGAAATAATCGTCAGCACTTTCATGACCTCATTCATGCGGTTGCTCACCGAGGAGAGGTACATATCCATTAAGCTGGTGGCCAATTCGCGGTAGCTCTCCAAAATATCCAGGACTTGGACCACATGGTCATAACAATCCTGGAGGTGAGGACCGATCTCGTCTGAAATCAGCGGAGGGCGATCGCGAATGAGCTGGTTCAACATGGCCCGCTGGGGCCAAATTGCTCGACGCAGCACCATTAAATCTCGGCGCAGGCGATAGATCCTCTCCACCGTGGCCCGGGAAGGGTTGCGAATCACTTCCTCTTCTAGGTCTTCAATGAGTTCGCCGAAGTCCTCCAGCACGGGGAAAAAACCATCAATGACTGAATCTAGGAGGGCATAGGCGAGGTAATCCGACCCCAGCTTACGGATTTGGCCGCGACCGTGGCGAATGCGATCGCGTACCGATGCAAAGCAATCTAGCGCTGGTTCTTCCTGGACGGTCAGCAAATAATGGGGGCCCAGGATAAAAGCCACCTGCTCATTAAAAAAGCCACCCTGGCCCTCGCCATTGGGCGTCACCATGCGAGCAATGATCACCAGTTGGTTCTCGTACTGCTCCACTTTGGGCCGCTGGGGTACGTTGACCACATCTTCTAGAACCAAGCGGTGCAACTCAAAGGCTTCTCCAACGCCACGCAGGACGGTTTCACTGCCTAGTCCCCGCACATCCAACCAAGTCACGGAGTCGCTTTCTAGCATGGCCTTTAGGGCCTCGGGTTGCCACTGCTGGAGCTCCAGCTTTTGCTTAACGGCCTGCTCCGGCGAGTATTCGATCAAGACCAGCTCTGAGGGCAGGGCATCAGCATCAATGCTCAGGGTGCCTGGGGCGGTCCCGACATCGTCGTAATGGTATTCGATGTAGTCTTCCGGTTCCGCTGTGGAGCCCGAAGTTGAAAATGGGGACACCTTGGCAAAGGTGGTTTTGGCAAAGCGAGAGGCTTGTTTTAAGCCAGGAGGAGTTAACTTACGCGCCATTAAATACGAGCTGCCATTGGTTCGAGGCTACTGAGTCGGGCTGAATTGAGTAATTAGATGACCCCGCTGCATCAACCGCAGGGCAAGGCTGGGTTCAAAAGACCTGACCGAGAATTTCAATTTCCCCCACCATGCCCGCCTCGGTATGGCCAGGCACCACACAGCGCAAGCCATAATGGCCCGATCGCACCGGCACAAACACCCAATCGGCATAGGCCTGGCTGCGGACCTCAATATCGTGGATAGCCCCTTTGACCTCTACCCCACCGGTATCTACTTTTTGGCTCCAGATGCCATCGGCAAAATCCTTGGCGGTGAAATAATGCTTGGTGGGACTGTCATTGACCAAATGCAGCTGATAGCGCCGCCCGGCCTCAAATTTTAGTTGAGACGGCTCAAAGTTGAGGGCTCCGGCTTCATCGCCCAAATGTACCGTCACTGTTATGACAGGTTGTTTCGACAAATTAATTGAAGAATTAGCTGGGGCAGCAAGCACCGCCCGGCCTAGCAAAATCCAAGATCCCAGGATCAGCGATAGCCCCAGGAGGAGACCTAAGACAACTCGATTCACTCTGCGTTCCATCATCGACCTCTACTTCCCGTTATGGGAATGTTGAAGTTGCACCAACACCTTTCAGCACTTCTTGACGCCTTGAATCATAGAGGGCTGATACGGTTTTTCTGATCGCATCGCAACGTTTATCAACCTCTTGTATCAACCCTTGGTTAAGGCCAGTGAATCTTCAGGCGTTTTTGTTCCTTGCAATACTTGAACCTGGGCCTGGAGAGCTGTTAAAGCTAAGCCAATACAGAACGGCAGCCAGAGGAGGAGGCGATCGCTCTGGATCATCCACCAGCTTGGATCACCCAGGGCGACTTTGTGGGGCAGGACGAAATAGACCAAGGCTGAGACTGTAACGAACTTGGTTCCCCAGTTGCGGCTTGCGACGGCGAAGGGAGCCAGCCAGGTGAAATACCAGGCATGGATGATGGGCGATAGCAGCAGCAAGCCGATGAAATACCACTCTGCAAATTGTCCGAAACTCTTGGCTCGGAGTAAGAGCCAGGCGATCACCATCACCAGGGGAATGGCATAGATTGAATTGGTGCTGAGGGACAATGCCCAATGTTGTGCAACCCAATGGGGAATCCACTCTGCACTGCGACCGTAGGAGACAAAGACGGAGCCCGTTGGCACCAGTGGACAGGATTTAACGGTGCAATAGGGCAATGCGGTGATGATGACTGGCAATAAGCCCATCACACCTACGACTAATGCGCCGAGCCAGCGACCCCGCTTGAAGCGTGCGCCAACTTGATGGATGGAAAAGCGCTCCTGGTCACGGCTGGACCAAAAGCGCTGCCAAACCAAAAAGCCGAGAATGGGCAGAGACATCCACTTGACCGCAATGCTGCACCCCAGCCAGAAGGCTGCATTGAGCGATCGCCATAGATTGATACCTAAATCCTTGACCACTCTCTGCGGTGAGTCCTCGCTCCCCTTTATCTGCAGGTTTCCATCCCACCACAGCCAAGCCATCACCAGGGGGAATAAGAACCAACTGTCGTAATGGGCCCCTCCGGCAAAGCAGTAGATCACCAGGGGATTCCAGGCATAGAGCAATGTTGCCCCATTGCCATAACAGCGACTTAGCAAGGCACAAATGCCCAAATCTGCGGCTACAAAGCCGAGTTTGAACAAATAAACCGATGAACTCAGCAAACTAATGGCCCAAAAGCCGAGCTGCGTCAGCGGTGGATAAATGGCTGAGACATCTTTGTGGTTAATCATCGACCACCAGCCAGTGCGCAGGGGCTCTAGGATGGCCGCATCCGGTGACCAATCGTAGGGGCTAAAACCATGGAGCTGAATATGGCCCTCCCAGAGATAGCGCCAAGCATCATCGCCGGGGTACATGCCCAGAGCTGCCATGCGGGTTGCCACCGCAACCGTCCAAAACCAGACCTGGGGAACGGCTCGATTGGGTAAGAACCAGGCGAGGATAAACCCCACATTCATAATCCCCATGGCTTTCCAGAAGCCTGGGACTGCCTCAACGTCGTGGAGGAAATCGCCCTGGGGGACTAAGGCGATCGCCCCAACCACTAAGCAGGTGGCGCTCAAATAGAGAACCCAGCGCCACCCATCTTTCCGATGCTTCATTCCCTGTTCCATCTTTGCCCCCTCAGCATTAACTCTCCCTAGCAGCATTCTTAGGCCGCTTGCATGACTATCAATCTGCCTTCATTTCCCGGACCTTTGCCGCCAATTCTGGAGGAAGGGGAGGTTCAGAAGGCGTGAGGTTTATGCAAGAGGTCTTTGGGCTCACCATCAATTGCGGCGTTGCATCAGTCGCTGCCAGTACAGTTTCCCTAGGGTAGACAAAATAATCGTGCCAGCCTGGAAACTCCCCTTGAGCGTGCCAGAAATCTTGGATTTGCCCCCCTGGCGATCGCGATAGCCCACGGGAATCTCTGCAATCTTTAGGCCCAGCTCTACGGCTCGTGCTTGCATTTCCACTGTCCAGCCAAAGCCGCGATCGCCCATGCGAATACGCTCCAAGGCGGGCCGACGAATCATCCGCAATGGCCCCAGGTCATGGTACTGATGCCCCCAGCCCAGGGCAATCAGCTGAGTGGACAGCCAGTTGCCAAAGTTCTGTACGTGGGTCAAGGCTCGGCGACCGCTGGGACTGGCTCGGCGATTGCCCAGGATGAAGTCGTAGTGAGGGGCTAGGGCAAAAAACTCGGGCAAGCGGGTCAGATCATCACTCCCATCTGCATCGCAAAAGAGGATCCAGTCAATCTTCTCATCGACATTTTGCAGCCCTTGCCAGCAGGCTCGACCATAGCCTGGCCGTGATTCAAAAATGACATCGGCACCCGCAGCAGTCGCAATGGCAGCAGTGGCATCGCGACTACCATTGTCGATGACGCGAATCTGGCTCAGGCCATAGGACTGAAGCGATCGCACCACATTCGCAATCGTCTCAGCTTCATCCCGTGCTGGAATCAAAACCAGAATGTGAGCTAACTCCGGACAACGAGATTCCTGAGGAGATAAGCTCCGCTGGTCGAAAGAAATTAATGTATTAGTCAATACGGTCATGATGGCAGCGGCGAAGCGATGGCATTATTAGAGCCTGCGAGACTGAAAATAACCTGAGAGACAGCCTGGATAGGGCAGTGCAACATTAAAAAAGCTGAGAATCCCCTGAGCAAAGCGGTTTCAGGCAGCATTCATCACTCTAAATAGTGGCTTAATACCCGATCCATCGAGCCAGGATTAGGGCTTAGACCCTATAAGCAGAGCATATTTACTCAATAGCGAACCGTGTTCAGGCAAACTGTATAAGGCCCGGTTTATTCGGTAGTCTCAATTCAGTGGGATCCGAAAGCCTGGTTTCACAAGACGTTTACTCAGTATCAGCGCGACCTCAAACCCTTCTATATGAACATCCATACCGTTGCCACCCAGCCCTTTGATGACCAGAAGCCCGGCACCTCTGGTCTGCGCAAGAAGGTAACTGTTTTCCAGAAGCGCAATTACCTGGAAAACTTCGTGCAGGCCATTTTCGATAGCCTTGAAGGCTTTGCGGGCAGCACCCTGGTTGTCGGTGGTGATGGACGTTTCTACAACCGCCAGGCCATTCAGGTCATCTTGAAGATGGC
>CALLPZ010000175.1 GCA_938015405.1 uncultured Pseudanabaenaceae cyanobacterium | reverse complement strand
GCATTACAGCCAAGAGGGATAACCCTACTCCTTTCGGTAATAATCCGTAATTCGCCAGCCCCGGGGTGAAGCCATTAAACTAGGGGAGATTGCCCTGGCTGACCCTATATCATCGGGGTTCAGTCTAAACTGCCTGCTCTTAAAGGATTCAAGAAGGATTCAACCAGACCCATGGGACTCTTTGATCGCATTAGCCGAGTGGTTCGCGCCAACCTCAACGACATGGTGAGCAAGGCTGAAGACCCTGAAAAGGTGCTTGAGCAATCCATCATCGACATGCAGGAGGACCTGATTCAACTGCGACAAGCCGTTGCCCAAGCGATCGCCTCCCAGAAACGCACCGAGCAGCAGTTTAATCAGAACCAGTCCCAGGCCAATAGCTGGCAGCAGCGTGCCCAACTGGCGATGCAGAAAGGCGACGAAAATTTGGCTCGCGAGGCGCTGGTCCGCAAAAAGAGCTATGTGGAAACCGCCAATACTCTCCAGGCTCAGCTCAACGGTCAATCTACCCAGGTCGATCAACTCAAGCGCAGCCTCATTGCCCTAGAAGGCAAGATTTCTGAGGCCAAGACGAAAAAGAACATGCTCAAGGCTCGCGCCCAGGCAGCCAAAGCTCAGGAGCAACTACAATCTGCGGTCAACAACATTGGTACCAGTAGTGCCATGGCTGCCTTCGAGCGCATGGAAGAAAAGGTCCTCAACGCTGAAGCTCGTGCCCAAGCCGCAGGCGATCTGGCTGGCGCGGATCTAGAGAATCAATTTGCCCAGCTAGAATCCAGCAGCGGCGTTGATGATGAACTGGCAGCCCTGAGAATGCAGATTAATGGTGCTCCCGAAGCCCAAACGGCATTGCCTGCATCGGAAACACCCATCGCCGATGCTGAAACAGCAGCCACCCCAGTTGATGCTGAACTCGATGAACTCAAGCGCCAGCTCGACGGTCTCTAAGGTAAGGCTCTAAGTCAGGTATCTAGGGCAAGGCCCATTCACCTGTCAGAAATCGCGATCGCAGCGAAACTTCGGCCAAACTTCATCTATTCCCCCATTCCACCAGTCAGGTTTCATCAGCCTGGCGCAGCTGGAGTGGGGGATTTTTAATGCTGTAGCAACTGCTAATCTCCATAGCCTCAGTGTATTTTGGCCCGCCATTATTGAGCCTGTTGCAGACCAATCTCAAGTATTTCGCAGCTACATATTTTTGAAAACCAGTCCTGACGGCTCACCAGGGCAGACGAAGCTTGAACTAAAGCGATGTGTAATAAATCACTCAAAGATTCATTGCCAAGCGTTACAGCATTCTCAAATGTCAAACGCCACCCTCGCTGCAGCTGCATTACCGCCAATTACCAAGCTCTCTCCAGCGCGACACCCATGGCTCTTTTCGACTTCACCAAGCCTGCCGCACAACGCTCCAGCCGTCCCCAGACTCCTGAAGCAAGCTCGTCCAGCGCTGCTGCTGCCCCATTCCTATCCACCACGGAGCTCAACGAAACCACCGAAAGCCTCAACCAGCTACGCCTCGCATTGGACTTTGCCACAGCGCGCCAAGCGTTAACCCGCAAGCACTTGAGCCAGGCACAGGTCAGACGCGATCGCGGTTACCAGCAATCCCAATTTGCCAATCGCACCGAAAGCAACGTCCTACGCCAGCGCGCCCAGCGCCATGAACAGGACAACAACGAAGCGATTCAACAACTCATCACCCAGCTCACCGCCCAAGCGGAGCAAATTGCTTCCCTCGAAGAGCGCATCCTGACGATCCAAGACCAACTGGCCCAGATCGAAGGCTTTACCGCTGCACCTCCCAGCAGTCCTTGCAGCGCGCTCATGCCCCCAGGGCTAATGGAACGCTTTACCGGTCAGATCGAGCTGTAGATTACGGCGCGAGCTCAGCGCACTCGCCCAACTCAAGGCAATGGAAGGGCTAGCCCCAAGCAAACGATGGTTCAATGCCATTCGTTTTCACTTGAGGCTAGCTTTTTTAATGGAGCAGAAAAGACAGCAACGATAGAAGCCACGGCACTTCCGTAACATCTCTCTGGGAAATGCCTTCTGCAAACCTGTATCGCAGGGACAGGATTAGGAGACAATAAGAGCTCTGCGCTGAAAAAGTGGGAATAGACTGGGCGGTTGACTCCCCCTCGTCACATCCCTGCATAATCAATGCGCTTTACGTCTCGATTTACGCGTTTAGGAGGTTCATCATGGCTAAAGCCCTGGAAATGACGGATAGCCAGTTTGAAGCAGAAGTCCTTAAGGCCGAGGGTCCGGTCCTCGTAGATTTTTGGGCGACCTGGTGTGGCCCCTGCCGCCTAATCGCACCCTTGATGGACTGGGCTGCCCAGACCAACGAAGGTCTTAAGGTTTATAAAATGGAAGTCGATCCAAACCCAGAGACAGTCTCTCACTACAAGATTGAGGGAATCCCAACGCTATTGCTCATCAAAGATGGCGAAGTCGTCGCCCGTCATGAAGGAGCAATTACGAAGTCCAAGTTGGGCGATTTTATTGGAGAGCACGTGGCCTAAGCCAGGCCTAGGGTCTTCTTTTTAGTCAATGTTTAACAACAGCGCTCAGGGGATTTTTCCCCCTGGGCGCTGTTGTTTTGCAAGCTATTTCAGGCGATTCACCGCCTCCCCAGGCGAATCCCACCATTTCCGTTTAGGATCAAAATCTCTCAATCCCCTTCGCGTCACCCTTTCGCCGACGAATTGCCATGTCTCAGTTCCAAATTGCCGATCGCCTCACACCGCTTCAAGGCAACGTTTTTGCAGACATGGACCAGGCGAAAACCCGAGCAAAGGCCGCAGGGAAAGACTTGATTGACCTGTCCT
>CALLPZ010000174.1 GCA_938015405.1 uncultured Pseudanabaenaceae cyanobacterium | reverse complement strand
GTCGCCACTGCCAAAGTCCGCAAAGGAAATCAGCAAGGATGCCATGGCAGACACCCCAATAAACAAGCCATATTCCTGAACCGTCAGCGCCCGCGCCACCAGCACAAAGTAGCCCAGCTGCATCCCCAAGCCACCGATGCGGGCAATAAGCGTCCAAAAGGTCTTGCGAAAGAACTGATGCTGATAAATGTGGGCAAACCGATCTTTCAGAAATTGAGGCATTAGCTTAGGCCAAGGACAGGATGGTAAAAAATGGCAGAACTCAGTCTCTTTTCAACAAGGCAAGGGGTCCTGCCCCAAGGCATTTGTCGCAGCAGCACTTTTCAGTTCGGAACGAATGGGCAACGGGGTTGCTAAGTCAGACAGCAAGATGGGTGTAATTCCCCATTTATCAAAACTGCAATCTCATCACAAGAAAAGATCTGATTGATTAGCTTTTCTCCAGGGATATTGTTGAAATCACATTTGATTCATCCCCAGTTGACTCCAGCCTTTTACCAATGGCTTCTTCAATGGCATCAACAAGCTGCTGACGAAGCGTTGGATTCTCAAAAATTGTCAAATGCAGCCCGGGAATTACATATTCTTCAAATCCTGCTTTCAACGTACTCACCAATAAGTCTCGTGGTTCCGAAGCTGCCTCCTGGGAAAATAGAATTGCGACTTGCCCTGTGTAAGGGCGAGGCTGGAAGTTTAAGCAGAGGTTTTGGTATTTGTGCAGCAGTGACACCTCCCCCTGCCCGACTCGCATCGGTGAGCTGTCCTCAACGGCTTGGGAAGCTAGACCAGAATTTGCCTCCGAGGGTAATGATGCCCCGAGTTGAACGCGAACTTCTGCTTCTGGGGGCTGATATAAGTTAGCCCAAATATCTTTGACTTTCTCAAGGAGGTATTGGGGACCCAGTTTCAAGAAGTTATCGACATGAAGTCTAAGCCCGCTCCGTTCAACCAGTTCATCCCAGGAGGGGTCAATCATCACCACAAGCGCCACTGTTTCACCATCTGACTGAAGTTGATCAGCCATTTCGACAGCCAGCTTACTGTCATCACAAAAACCACCAATATAGTAAGGACCCTGGGGCTGAACAGACTTCATATCAGCCACAAATATCTCTGCAATTTTAGAGACACTTAAGCTTTCTAGCATCGTTGAAAGTCGTTCCGAAATATTGAAGATATTGAGGTTATACAGGGGTTGAGCATCGCTGAGTAAGGGCACAAATTGGCGAGCATAGGCTCCGGAATTGAGGAAAAAGAAAGGAGGGCGGTGCCCCTCAGTCTTCAAGGGAATCACGCTACGTATGATTTGCCCAGGATCTCGTTGGCAATCCAGATATTGGGCAAGCTTACGAATCGTCGGTGCTTCAAATAGTGTTGAAAGCTGTAGTCGTTGATCAAAGGCTTTTTCAATCTGAGCAAAGAGCTGCATGGCGATTAACGATGTACCGCCCACATCAAAGAAATTATCATCAAGGCTTAAGGCGCGATCGCCAATGGAGGCAACTAAAGTGCTTTGCCACATTTCTGCCAAGGCGATTTCGAGTGGACTCTCAGGCTGATCTCCACTGGCACCAGCTTCAGAATTAGCCACTTCCAAAGAGATCGAAAGCGCTGCTAAGGTCTTACGATTCACCTTATCTGAAGGGGTTAAAGGCAATGCATCCAGCTCCACAAACGCACTAGGCACCATATAGTGAGGCAACTTGCTTTGAAGCACATCTCGCAAACGCAACTCATTAAAGCAATCTGACGCAGCCATTACCATGTAAGCAACCAGACGCTGTTGCTCAGAGGCATCGCAGTTCACCACAACCACGGCTTCCTGTACCCCAGGCTGTTCCAGTAGAACAGCCTCAATTTCTCCCAGCTCCACGCGAAAGCCGCGAAGTTTAACCTGGCTATCAATCCGCCCCAAATACTCGATGTTGCCATCAGGCGAAATGCGACACCAATCCCCCGTTTTGTAGAGACGTCCCTCACCAAAAGGATTGGCAATAAATCGCTCTGCAGTCAGATCTGCGCGATGTAAATATCCCCGCGCCAGGTGGGGGCCACCAAGATAAAGCTCACCTTCCTTTCCAACCTCAAGCTGCTTATGTTGTTCATCTAAAACATAGGCTGTGACATTGGGTAACGGCTTGCCAATGGGAATTGAATGGGAAGAAGTTTCTGATGGACTAGCATGCTGGGGAATCGGGTAGACAATCGCATCCACAGTTGTCTCTGTGGGGCCATAGGCATTGATCAGTTGAATCTTATGGTCATCAGCGGCAAAGCGCTGTTGCCACTGGCGAACACGCTCCCCATTAACAGCTTCACCACCAAAAATAATGCTACGGATACCGCTCGGCACTTGCATCTCTGGATCCGCACAGAGTTCAGCCACCATTACATGCCAAAAGGCAGTGGGCAAGTCCAGAATCGTCACCCCACGATCGCCACAAATCCTCAGGAAAGTGGCAATGGAACTCATCATGTCAGGCGTTTGCAACACCAGCGTGCCCCCCGCCACGAGGCAAGGATAAATCTCTTCTGCAGCAACATCAAAGCTAATCGAGGCAAACTGGAGAACGCGATCGCTCGCTTCAATGCCGTAGACCTGCGTCGCGGATCTGACAAAGCTAGACAAGGCACCTTGCTCAATCATCACGCCCTTGGGACGTCCAGTGGAGCCTGAAGTGTAGATAATATAAGCGAGAGAGTCTGCTTCTACTTCCTCGGGCAGGTTTGAAACATCCAGCTCCGCGAAGTTTGCCGCCTCATCCAAGCAAACGCTCTCCACAGACGAAGGGGGAAGACTCGCCTTAACGCTCTGCTGGGTCAGAATGATATCTGGCTCAGCATCCTCAATCATCAAGGTCAGACGATCCTGAGGATAGGTTGGATCAAGGGGAAGATAAGCGCCACCAGCCTTAAGAATGCCAAAAACGGCAGCAATGAGTTCAAAAGAACGTTCAACGCATAAACCTACCAATAGTCCATCTGAGTGATGACGCTTTGCCCGTAAGCATCTGGCGATTTGATTTGCCCTTCGATTCAGCTCTTCGTAAGAGAAAGACTCATCTCCCCATTGAACCGCGATGACTTCAGGGGTCATCTCAACCTGCTTCTCAAACTG
>CALLPZ010000173.1 GCA_938015405.1 uncultured Pseudanabaenaceae cyanobacterium | reverse complement strand
AGACTCGACATGATGAAAAACGTCAGGATCGCGAAGATCACATCGATCATCGGCACGATATTGATTTGAGCTGGGATATCGGGCTCGTCGTCGCGAAGTTGCATGGGAGGCGGGGGGATTGCTTTGAATCAGAAAGGATTTAGCCCTGTCGGGACATGCCATGTCCAAACCGTGATGTCAGGCTCGTGATATCAGGCTCGATTCGTTTGTTCTGGCTTGGGGAGATCGATGCGATCGTAATAAAAGTGGCGATAGAGCAGCTCTAGCTGGCCACCGTATTCTTCCATCAGGGCTCGCTGGCGGCGGTAGAGACTGCGGAAGAGATTGGCAAAGAGTAGAACGGAGATCGCCACGACGAGGCCAGCAGCAGTGGAAACAAGCGCAGTGCTGATCCCCCCCGTGACTTCGGCATTTTGCACTGCATCGCCACTGCCGAGTTGGAGTGAGGCAAAGGAGCCAATGAGACCAAGTACGGTGCCGAGTAGCCCAAATAGGGGGGCAGTGGTGATCACGGTGTCGAAGACGGTGCTGAACTGACGCAGTAGGGGAAGCTCTGCTTGGCCTGCACTCTCCAGGGCGAGGCGAAATTCTTCTGGAGTGGGGCGTTCTAGCTCCAGCGCGGCGATAAACATGCGAGCGACGGGCAGATCCGGGTTTTTCTTAAGCAGCTTGATGGCTTCGCCGGAATTCTCGCGGTAGAGCTTAAAGACTTGGCGGACGAGTTTGGGCTGACGCTGGAGCAAGCTGGACCAAAAGAAGCCCCGTTCAATGATGAGGGCGATCGCCAGGACCGAAAACCCCAACAGCGGCACCATGACGATGCCCCCCGCCTGAAATAAAGACACAATTGACATTGCGGTAGTGACTCACCCCTAACAGTGCAGCAGCCCTAATCGTTATTCAATAACAGCTAGGTGCTCAAAACCAGACCGTCCCTATCCTACTGGTTGGCCGAAAAAGCGACTATGGGGCAAGGTCTGGACTGCATTGGGGATATGGATTTAAGCAGCAAAGATTTTGGCAACAGTCAGCTTTAGCTCTGGGAAGCGCTGGGATTCAACGACTTGCTCCCCTGTATATTCCGTGGATTCGTACAGCCCATCAATAAGCATGCAGACTGTCACACAATTTTTGAGTGGGTCTACAATCCAATATTCTTCAATGTTGAGAACGTTGTACTCGGCTCGTTTTGAGCGATAGTCCGTTTTCACTGTGGAAGGGCTGACGACTTCAACGACCAATAGTGGAGCGGGTTCATCCAATTCAATCACCGCTTCCCGTGCGGCCATGCTTTTCCATTGAGCCGTTGGCAAAACTACGACATCGGGAATCCGAGAGGTATCCCATCTACCTCGCTGGGGTGATCTCACGCCAACGTCTGCTCTTAGAGCTGTCCAAGCATAATCCAGACGGTCTATTTCTCGGTCAAATTTCTTCTCCAAGAATTTCATGACGGCACTATGCTTGCCAGTCCCTAGGCTCATGGCAACGAGTTCTCCATTAACTAATTCATAGTGAGTATCTGTGCCATCGTCGTAGCTCAGATAGTCTTGGAATGAGAGTCGTTCTAGGGCAACGGTCATTGCGTGAGGCTCACTCAAAACGCCGATACCACCATCATAGCGATCGCCCCAGGCAACTTCGTTAAACTTCAGCTTTGTAAGTCAAACCAGGTTGATATGCTGAGGCTTAGCTATCTCTCTCGTTTTTTCAGGAGCTTGCCCCATGGCAGAGGCCACAACCTACGGCATTCTTGGTACTGGCCTTATGGGCGCTCCCTTAGCTCAGCGCTTGCATGAAGCAGAGCTGGAGGTGACGATCTACAACCGCACACCAGCGAAGATGCAGCCCTTGGCAGAGTTGGGTGTTGGCCTAGCAGGCTCGCCTGCGGCTCTGGTGGGGACGGTGGATTGCGTTATTTTGATGCTGAGTGATGCCGCTGCGATTCGCGAAACGCTACTGGCGGAAGATTGCCGCAGTTTGTTGGCGGGGAAGGCAGTGATTCAGATGGGGACGATTGGGCCGAGTGAGAGCCAGGCCATTGCAGCTGAAGTTACGGCTGCTGGAGCGGAATACCTCGAAGCCCCTGTGCTGGGGAGTATTCCCCAGGTCAAAACTGGAACGCTGCTGCTAATGGTTGGAGGTACAACTGAACAGTTCCAGAAATATTTGCCGCTGTTTAAGCACCTAGGCGAGACGCCTCAGCATATTGGTGTAGTGGGCCAAGCGATGGCCTTGAAGTTGGCGCTGAATCAATTAATTGCAGGACTGACCAATAGCTTTGCCCTGAGTCTTGCCTTTGCTCAGAAGCAGAATGTGCCCCTGGATGCCTTTATGGGGATTTTGCGGGAGAGTGCGCTGTACGCGCCGACGTTTGATAAGAAGCTGGATCGGATGGTGGATCGAAATTTTGCCAATCCCAATTTCCCGGCGAAGCATTTGCTCAAGGATGTGCGGTTGTTTTTGAAGGAGGCGGAGGGGCTGGATACCAGTGCTTTGGCGGGCAGTGAGAAGACTTTGGAGCGGGCGATCGCGATGGGGTTGGCGGAGATGGATTATTCAGCATTGTTTGCCGCTGTGGCGAAGAGTGCAGAATAAACTCCAGCTTGCGAGTAAATCTTGTATGACTCAGGTCGAGATGGGCATACGAGCTTGAGACATGATTTGACTTGTCGCTGATTCCTTGCAAGATGCCATGCTCATCCCAATGTGTAGAAATGCTCAAGCATTCTGTTTGATATTTAATTCACAACCTCAAAATGCCAAGATGCTTTTCTAGCAAACAGAGCAATCATGACTTAGCTTGTCTTCATTTTCCTGTGCCAACACCGAATGCTGAGTATTCGCTGAATGAGATCCAGGGCAAGGTCCAGAAAATGCTGGATTCACTGAGTTCTCCTCAGCGATGATTCAGTGAATCATTGTCTGGGCTTCAGACTTCTGAGGAAGTATCAGGGCTATAATTCAAGCAATTAAGTATGTCGTTGTGAAGATGTTTTGTAGGACATAAATTGAGGTCAGTCATTCAACCAGGGGACGGCAGGATCTTGCTCTTATCATTGAGATGGCTTGGGCATTTCTAATCCTCTGAGAGTAGTAAAATTACTCGGCTCGATTGTCCAATGTCGAATTTGAACTGACATCAATTATCGATTGGAGTATTGCGGTAATTTGAATCAACCAGGAGCTAACCAACCATTGATGGAATTGCTGTGAATCCGAGAAAGCGCTGGCGAAAAATATCGCATCGATGGCAGGGGGTTGTGGTCCCGGGGCTGGCGATGACGTCGATGGTTCTGGTGACGCGCTTTGTCGGTGGGCTGCAGTTCACGGAGTTAGCGCTCTTCGATCGCGTTTCGCGCCACTGCTCGCGGATACCGAGCCAAAGTGAGCCTGTGGTTGTTGTTGGTGTTACTGAAGCCGATCTTCAAGCCTTTGGCGAGGCTCAAGTGAATGATCAATCGCTCAATCAGGTGGTTCAGCAATTAAGTGCTGCTGGAACTAGCGTTATTGGGCTGAATCTATTTCGCGATTTGCCAGTAGAGCCTGGCCATGGAGATTGGTCCAACACGCTGAAGCGATCGCTCCAAGCCTCTTCCCCAGATTCTGCATCGACTGCTGCAGCGGCTTCTACCTCTGCTTCCTCGTCTCCGCTGCCAGCCATTATCGCCAGCGAAGTTAGTCTCAATGGAGACCCCAACCTCAACGTTGCACCACCGCCAGAGCTGCCCAGCGATCGCGTGGGCTTTGTCGATGTTGTGATGGATGCCGATGGACATCTGCGGCGATCGCTGCTTCTCGCCCGGGATTGGGATGGCAATCTCAAGCAATCCCTCGCCCTGCGTTTGACTCAACAATATCTGCAATCTCCAAGGCAACAATCTTTAGGGCAACCCTTAGAACAACAACTTTCCCAGCCTTGGCAGATGGATCCGCTAGAGCGCTCCTCCGATCCGATTGTGTTTCGCCCAACAGAGGCTAGCTCACGCTCCAACCCTGTCGCCTTGCCACGTATGACGGCCCAGTGGGGGGGCTATGTTCGAACCATGAGCCAGGGCAATCAGCTTCTACTCAACTTTTGTCATCAGCAATCGCCGCCACCGTTTCTCACGTTTGGCGAGGTGTTGCGTGGTCAATTTGAACCGGAGCAAGTGCGCGATCGCGTTGTCCTGATCGGCATGACTGCTGCCAGCGTCAAGGATGTCCTATTCACCAATGCTCTGCGAGAAACTCGGGTGGTTCCGGTTAGCCCAGACAATGCTGGCCCAACCCTCGCGACGTTGATGTATGGCGTGGAGTATCACGCCTATGCCACTCGACAGATGATTCAAACCGTTCAAGCTCAGCAGCCACTGCTGCGGGTCTGGCCCGAGGGGATTGAGTATGGTGCCATTTTGCTGCTTGGAGTTCTGGGTATTGGCCTTGGCATCGTCATTCGCTCTCCCATAGGCAGTCTAATTGCCCTAATTGGGGCTAGCGGCGTCGTTGTCCTAGGTTGCGTGGTTGCCCTATGGCTAGGGTGGTGGCTGCCGGTCTTCCCAATGCTGCTAGCCATCGCAGGCGCTGGACTCACTACCACTTTATTTGATCGCGATGCCCAATTTGAGCTGCGCCAGCGTCGTTTGGGCGTGGAGCAAACCTACAGTGCAATTCACAACGGACCATTGCAGCAGCTCGCACGGATGGTTCGCCAGGCGGAGGAGCAACGAGAAAGTTTGGATGCGGTGCGAGTCGGCGGACAACTGCGGTCGCTAGATCAGTCCCTGCGTGACATCTATGAGCATATGCGCCATGAGGGGACGTCACGGCGATCGCTCCTCTACATCAACGGTGAATTTATGAGCCTAGAAGAACCCTTGCCGGAGCTTCTCTACCAGGTTTATAACCTCGTGCTGATGGAAGAGATGCCGGGGCTCGACTGCATTACCGATTTCGTTCCACCTGACTTCTCCCCCCTCCGGGGCGACCGATTTGGCTTGGAAGAGCGGCGAGGTCTTTGCCAGTTTTTGCAGGAAGCGTTGCTCCATATCGGTCACCAAACCCAAAATGCAACGTCACTGGCCGTGATTTGCGGTCGCCAAGGAAATCGCTATCGCTTGGGCCTCTACCACGATGGTGAGAGCATTCATGACGAGGCTATGCCAGACCGTAGACAAGCCCAGGCCCAAGCTGCAGCCAAAGCATTGAGAGGTCGCTTCCGGCGCACCTCTGCCCCAGATAAAGGCACCGTCGATGAATTGGTCTGGGTTGCTAAGTCGCAATTCTTGCCCTGGCGGCGATCGCCTAAGCAACCGAGGTTTGAGTAGAGGGACATCCCTGTTCTCTGTTGCTCAGACTCTCACGGGTTGCCTGAAACCGAGATCTGCTGAGGAAAAGCATCGTTGACTTCATTCAAATGACAGAGTTCACCGATCAGGTCCCTTGTACGCATGGAAATCCGCCCCTTACCCCGACCCCTGGCTTCCAAATTTGGGGGAAGGGGGGAACCTCAAAGCCCCTCCAAAGCTTGGGGGGACTTAAGGAGAGGGCCAGGATTGATGCTAGAGGTTTATTTGTTTCATCATGTATTAAAAGCTTGAATAGTTGAGTTGAATTAATCTCTAAGTCTAGGAAAAAATGATCATTAAAATGGTCTTGAAGTAACTAATAGGAATCCACATCATAAGTTTATGAAGAACGGAACATTGTGTTGAAAAGCTTGTCTAAAATTTGGAGGGGTGCCAGTCATGGTTCCTCAATGCGATCGCGTTCTTCTATGAAGTCTTCACCCATGTCTTTCAGTCGATATTGCCTATTCGTAGGACTGGGGTGGTGGTTGACACTGGTCGGTGCACCAGCATTTGCCAATACGGCTGTGGTTGAACCGGCTGAGACCTTCGCGAAACATCAATCGACACGTAAACCGCGCCAGTTTCGACCGCCGTTTCGGTCTCCTCGCCACGATGAGGATCAGCCTCCGCAGGTCGATGGCCGTTCTGCAGGCTCCCGCGGCTGTATGGCTGAAACGGGTGAAGCAGTGGCTCCTTCGGCAGTTCGCGATCGTTTGCCAGCTCTGATGCTGCTAGCCCCCCTCGACGGTATTTCACAAACCCAGTCTACCCAGCCTCTGTTTGCCTGGTATTTGCGTGACAGCAGCTCCAATCCTTTTATCTTTAGGCTTTATGAGGTTGAGGACGGTCTTAGTTCTGAAAGCCTCAATGACCCTCAGCAGGAATGGACGCTTCTGGCAGAGACCACCCTCCCTTCCAATCACAAAAGTATCGACTCCTCTACCCAAAATCCTGTAACGGCTAAAGCCGGCATCTCGCTATTAAAACTATCAGCGTTGCCGAAGTCTCCCAAACTGCGCGTTGGGGGTCATTACGTTTGGCAGGTTGAATTACTCTGCGACCCTGAACGCCCCTCCCGTAACCTCTTTGCTCAAGCTGCGCTGAAAGTGGTCGCGCCTTCCAGTCAGACTCTCACCCAGCCGAAAACAACCGTCTTGGCTGAGTTGCTGGACCAAGGACTCTGGCAAGATGCCCTGACTCTGAGTTTAGAAAATTCAGGAACTTCACTGCACTCGTCAGCTCAAATAATCCTTGACTCCGTTGTTATGGATGATGGGGAGCTAGAAGCTTTACAGCAAGCGACGATTCATCACTAAGGGGTTCGCAGCATCTCTTGGTTTTAACAGGCGTTATGGGGATGAATCATGTTCATAAAAGTGGCCTATTGAAAGAGCTGTGATACTGATGCTGCGATGGTTCTCAACAGGCAATATGACTATGCTGTTTCGATTCAAGCTCTGAATCCTAAGTTCATATGTTTGCCAGTACGTGCGCGTTGAGCTTCGCAGTGGGCAAACACCTGCTCAGGTGCTCTTGGACTGCAGAACGCATAGCCAGAACAGATGGTTTAGGCAGAAGATGTGCTGTTATTGCCATCACGTCCATTGTGCTGCAAGCCGGGGGGCTACGCTCCCAGGCTCAAGTTCTGGTTCCTGATTCCGTTCTGCCAACCCAAGTCGGTATCGATGGAGACTTAGGAGAGTTCACTGTCACTGGCGGTCAGGCCCAAGGCGGCAACCTGTTTCACGGGTTTGAAGCCTTTTCTCCAGGAGACTGGTCTGTCCGGTTTGATCTCGCCCCAGCGCTGTCCAATAATGCGATTGAACGCATCTTTGCTCGGGTCACGGGCTCTGAGCCCTCGTTTATTAACGGGGCGCTCAGTATCGTTGGCGGCAATAGCCCTGATTTTTTCTTGCTCAATCCCAACGGGATTCTCTTTGGACCAGATGCACAACTTCATCTAGCGGGGTCATTTATTGGCACCACAGCAGAGGCCATTCAGTTTGCAGATGGCGCAATTTTCCCTGCCTCTTTGAGTTCGGAAGAAGGTCTGCGATCGCCATTGCTTTCCATGTCCGTGCCAACTGGACTGCAGATGAATTCAGGTTTAGGCAGCACCGGTCTCGGAAGGATTGAGGTTCAAGGGCCGGGACATCGACGTATGGCTGGCGATCTTTCACCCATCATTGCATCTCGACAACAGCCGATTGAAGCCAAGAGATGGGACAGTAAAAATGCTGGGCATGAGCTGAAAATTCGACCTGTCAGCACCCCAAAGATCGTTGTAGAGCGTGATCAAATTGGCCTATTGAAATGATCCTGTAGGATTAGTACGACTGCCTCTATCCATGAGCTAATGTCGGACTGTACTGCCTCAATTAAAGTTGTGAATGCTAAGTTCTACGTTGGCCGGTACAAGCTTATTGAGCTTCGCGATGGGCAGGAACCTTACCAGGTGCTTTTGGCCAAGAGAATGCATGGTTAGAACCGATGGCTTAGGCAAAAGATGCGCTGCCATTGTTCTCACGTCCGTTGTCATGCAAGCCGGGGCTCTCGGTCCACAGGCCCAGGCTCAAACGCTGGTTCCTGACTCAGGCCTGTCAACTCAAGTCGGCACAGACGGAAGCTTGAGAGCGTTCACTGTGACGAGGGGCAGTGCTCAGGGCAGTAATCTGTTTCACGGTTTTGATACCTTTTCCCCTGGGGATTGGTCTGTCCTTTTTGATCTGAGCGGTGAATCCTTCGGCAGCGAAATTGAGCAGATCTTTAGCCGCGTCACAGGAACCAGTGCTTCAGATATCAATGGTTCTCTATCCATCCTGGGCGGCAATGCGCCCGATCTCTTTCTCCTGAACCCCAATGGTATTTTGTTGGGACCGAATGCAAGGTTAAACCTGCCGGGGTCTTTTGTGGGCACAACGGCTGAGAGCATTCAATTTGCAGATGGAAGTCGCTTTGGAACAGTGACCCCGACCTCTGGCGCTTCCCTGCTCTCCATCTCAGTTCCAACAGGGCTCCAGTTTGGCCAGAATCCAGGGGCAATTTCAGTCCTCGGAAATGGAAACAATTTCATTGGTATCGGTACCTTAGCGCCACGAGTTCAAAATCCGGTTATCCCCCCTGCTGGATTAAGTGTGACACCGGGAACGACCTTCGCATTGCTCGGAGGTCCGGTTCGCTTTAATGGGGCAGAGTTGCAATCGCCGTATCAACAGATTCCTGGTGGAGTCAGCATTCCAAATATTCCAAGCATCCCCATCGGACAAATTCAATTAGAAGTGGGGGCTGTGGCGTCGGGGGTGGTTCAACTGCAGGAGCAGGCTGGGGGATGGAGCTTTGACTATTCCGGTATTGGTAACTATCGAGACATTGATATTACCCAACAATCTCTTCTCAATGCAGGCGGCATAGCACCAGGCCGTATGAACTTGTGGGGTCGCAACATTACAGTGGATCAGGGCTCGACAGTCACTGTCTACAATTGGGGAGGTTCGCCGGATAGCAGTTTAAGCGGCATTAATATCTACGCTTCGGAGCTGCTGAAAGTTCAGGGGGATTTGACGATCGATGCCAATATCGCCACTGGAGCGATCGCACCTCAAAACTTTGGTTTTGGTCCAAATCAGCAAGATGCAGGACCTATTAATATTTCTAGCAAGAATCTGCAACTTCTCGATGGTGCGAATATTAACAGTACCGTTTTTGGAATTGGCAATGGCGGACAGCTGACCATTGAGGTTCAAGAGAATCTCGTGATCGATGGTGAGACTAATCCAAGCCGTCCTGTTCCACGCCGAACTGGCATTGGAGCAAATACCTTTGCCAGTGGCAATGTAGGTAACATCAGCATCAAGACTAATAATCTGCTGCTGGATAATGGAGGCAGCATTCTTTCTACCAGCCTCAGCACAGGGAATGCTGGACGGGTTGATATTGATGCGAGTGGTCAGGTGACCCTTCAGGAATTTAACCCCCTGGCACAGTTACCTAGCACGATTGCATCAGTTTCTTTACGAGAGGGTAATAGTGGTGAGGGGGTTTTTATTCGGGCCAAACAGCTTGATCTTTTAGATGGCGGTAGAATCAGCTCCAGTGCTTTTGGCAGTGGTGATACGGGAGAGATTCAGCTCAATATCTTGGATTCGATTCGTATTGGTGGTTCTGACTCGGCAACTTCGACAGAGTTCTCTGGTATTGAAGCAGCAGTGATTCTCCGTTCTGTAGCAACCGATCCCTTTGCTGAGCAAAATGGGCGTTTTGGAGCAGTTGGCAGCATCGAAATTCAGAGCCCCAAGCTGGAACTGTTTGATGGTGGTTTTATTTCCGTTACGAATCAAGGTGATGGTAATGCTGGGAACATTAAAGTTCTCACGGATTCCTTGATTCTTTCGGATTCTGCAAATGTTGTTGCAACAACATTTGCGGGGGATGGTGGCAATCTGAACTTGATAGCAGATGAGTCTATTCTGCTGCGTCGCGGCAGTAGACTCTCAGTTTCTTCAGACAGTCAAGGCATTGGTGGCAATATTTCTATCCAGACCCCTTACCTTGTTGCATTTCCCCAGGAAAATAGCGATATTACGGCCAATGCCACGAGTGCTGATGGTGGCAGGATTGACATCACGGCTTCGTCTATTCTTGGATTGTCTGCACAGCCTCGACTCACTGACCAAAGCGACATCACAGCTTCATCTGAGCTAGGGCCTCAATTTAGCGGCACGATTGAGCTGAATCAAGCTGATACCAATCCCATTGCGGGGATTACGACGCTGCCCAGCAATTTTGCCAATCAAGACCAAACTCCTCTTGCGAATGCCTGCGTAGAAGAAGGCGGCACTCAGTTCTCTCGGAGCGGACGCGGTGGCTTGCCTCGCAGCCCCGATAATTTACTTGACGATGGCTTATTCCTGGAGCTTGAGCAGGACCCGATTAATCGAGCGATCGCCCTACGCCGGCAGGGGTTCTATGCCCAAGCACTCGCCCTGCTTGAGCAAGAAGTTGCTGTACTCGGAGCAGACGAGATGCTGGAGCGCCAGGCGATCGCCTGGCGTCAACTGGGCATCACCCAAGAATTACTAGAGCAGTATAATGCCAGTCAAAGGACATTGGAACAGAGCCTCGCGATTAGCAGAGCTTTAAATAACCCAGATCAAATCAGTGCAACATTACTGAGCCTGGGTAATTTAGCTGGGGTGCAGGGAGATTATTCCCAGGCGCGATCGCTCCATCAACAAGCCTTAGAGCAAGACCCCAAGGCTAGGCTCAAACAGCGAATCATGGCCAATCAATTGTCATTTGCTTTAGCTGATGGAGAGCAGATCGCGGTCAAGTATATCGCTAACCTTTGGCTGGAAGAGCTGACGAGCAGTGTTGATAACTTGCAACAGCTTGAAACTCAACTCAATGTTGCTGCTACATTATTGAGGCATCAGCAGTCCGAGCTCATTCCAAACTTCCTGGGGTTCCTCCAGCAGAACTTAGAGGCTGCACAAGCTGAAGGTGACCCCCAGGTACTGGCCTATGCCTTGGGTCACCTAGGTCAAGCTTATGAACAAAGCCAACAGTGGGAAAATGCACAGCGGTTTTCCGAGGCTGCCCTGCAGCTGGCCCAGAGTCGGCAAGATATCTTTCAGGAATATCAGTGGGCATGGCAACTGGGTCGCATTGCGGGTGCAGAATGGGAGGATTCAGGGGATGCTCAGAAGCGATCGCAGGCCCAAGCTGCTTATCAGATTGCCGTACAAGCTCTCCAACAGCTTCGTGGGGACCTGGCAACCGTTTCCCCTAACCTACAGTTTTCATTTCGTAACCGCGTGGAACCGGTCTATCGAGAGTATGTCAGTCTGTTGCTGCCACTCCCATCTCATCAGACTCCAACTGCTATTCCCGCTCAAGATCTTCAAACTGCGCTCAATACCATTGAGGCCTTGAAGCTGGCAGAACTCGATAATTTTTTCCAAGATGCCTGCCTCCAAACCACGCCTCGCGCGATTGAGAACTTGGATCGTGATGCTGCTGTGGTGTACCCGATTGTGTTGGACGATCGGATTGAAGTTATCTTTAGCCACCAAGGCGTACTGGAACGCCACAGTGTGCCTGTCACACCAGAAAACTTCCAATTGCTGATTCGGGATTTCCGCAGCAGCTTGGTCCAGCGCAGTCGTCGCGATTATCAACAGTTGGGTGAGCAGCTCTACGATGCTTTAATCCGACCTATTCTGAGCGACCGACCAAAGTCTCAGATTCAGACGCTGGTGTTTGTGCCAGACAAATCGCTCAAGAATATTCCCATGAGTGCTTTGTTTGATGGCGAGGAATACCTTATTGAGCAATTTAATGTTGTGGTTGCACCAGGACTGGAACTCTTGCCCGGTGGAAGTCAAGCAACCACACAATCCAAGGCATTACTGGCAGGGATTACAAAACGGCACCAAGGATTCCCTCCCTTGCCCTACGTTCGTCAGGAGATTGAAGAGCTCCAATCCCTGTTCCCGAGCGAGCAATTGTTAGATGAAGGCTTTACCCGAGAGACGCTGACGCGATCGCTACGTGAAACGGAAACGCCGATTGTGCATATTGCAACCCATGGGCAGTTTAGTTCGGATGCTTCAGAAACGTTTGTGCTGGCTTGGAATGAAAAGATTCGGTTAGAGGAACTTTATGAATTACTCCAGGCGCGGGACCGAGAGAGCCTCACATCCACAGAGCTACTGGTCCTTAGCGCCTGTGAAACAGCCTTTGGCGATGAAGCGGCGGCCCTAGGACTTGCGGGTGTTGCTGTGCGTGCCGGGGCGCGGAGTACTTTGGCTTCCCTTTGGAGTGTCAATGATCAATCTACCGCTCTCCTAATGAAAACGTTTTACCAACAGTTAAGTCAGGGAGTTGCTAATAAGTCCGTAGCCTTGCGCGAAGCCCAGCTTGAATTACTGAAGCATCCGAGCTATCGCGATCCCTACTATTGGTCCGCTTTTGTACTCATTGGTAATTGGCAGTAGCCTCTCTTTGAGGCTGAGTTATGAACTATGGAGAGTCGAGGAAAAATTCATAATAAGCAATAATCTCTCACTAAACTGCTGCTGATACTTCATTGGATGAACGAGAGTCCTTGAGATGAATTACTCCTATTAAGATTGACCTAGTTGAAATGCTGTAATGCCTAAGCATTAGCTATCAATGGGTAATGTAGGACTGTGCTGCCTGCACTCAAGTTTTGAATCCTGAGTTCTATGCTTGCCAGTACGCGCTCGTTGAACTTAGCGACGGCAAGAGAGTCTCTGGCTAGGCACTCTTTTGCAAGGTGCATCTCCCAAACGAAGGGGGTAGGCAGAAGATGCGCGATCGTTGTCGTTACGTCTGTTGTGATGCAAGGCTGGCCTGGTTGCCCACAGGCTGAGGCACAATCACTGCTTTCTGACGGTGTGCTGCCAACCCAAGTCAGCTCAGACCCAAGCTTGAATGAGTTTACCGTTACCGGTGGTGAGGCTCGGGGCATTAACCTGTTCCATGGATTTGAAACTTTTTCTCCAGGGGATTGGTCCGTTCGTTTTGATCTCACCCCAGCACTGTCTAACAATGCGATTGAACGTATCTTTACTCGGGTCACGGGCTCTGAACTCTCGATTATTAACGGGGCTCTCAGCATCGTTGGCGGCAATAGCCCTGATTTTTTCTTGCTCAATCCCAACGGGATTCTCTTTGGACCAGATGCACAACTTAATCTCGCGGGGTCCTTTTTAGGGTCCACAGCAGAGGCCATTCAATTTGCGGATGCCAGCCAATTTAGCACTACTTTGAATGGAGAAGGACTGCCCCTACTCTCTATGTCCATTCCCGTTGGTTTACAAATGAGCCAGCGCCCAGGGACGATCGCAGTCCAGGGACCAGGGCATCAGCGTAGGATCGGTGATGCTACGTCTCCTATCTCTCTATTGCAGTCACCAGAAGCCAAGGGGCTTAAAGTCACTGTAGGCAATACTCTTGCCTTGGTCGGTAATGAGATTTTGTTAGAAGGCGGCATTCTTCAAGCAACTCCAATATTCGATCCTGACCTTCGCTTACCATTAGGTGGAGTTCAGTTGAGTTTGGGGGCTGTTTCGGAAGGAATCGTTCAGCTACAACCTGGTACCTATGGGGTTCAGCTTGACTATAGCGATATCGTTGAATATGGAGATATTCGTTTGAGCCATCGCTCTCTCTTCGACGTCACTGGACTGTTATCCAGTCGAGGTGAGTTGAGGGGAAAAAATATTACGCTCGAAGATGCATCCCTTCTTACCTTGAATAGCTTAGGTAATCAGGTTGATCCGAGTGGCTTAACAGTCTCTGCATCTGAAACCCTCTCCATTCTAAGTCGCAACCCAGCAACCCCTTTTGTGAGTGCCATTGTGAATCCAACCTTGGGCTTTAGTAAAGGGGCTGATATTAATGTGACTGCGAAGAATCTTTTTATTGAAGGAGGTGCTATGGTCACCTCTAACTTAGGAACAGGAGGAGGTGGAGCGGGCGATATTAATCTTTTGGTGAGTCAAGATATTGATCTTCAGGGGGCAAAGATAGAGCTATCGCTAGAGAGTTTAGCCACTAGCGCAGTAATCAGCTCATCTAGTATTGGAACAGGAGACGGAGGAACAATTAATATAAAGGCTAGAAACCTCACGCTAGATAGTGGCGGCTCTATTTTGTCGAGTGCTGCTGGTCTTCCTCTAAATACGCAAGCTCCAAACAGCGGCAATGGTGGAAAAATTAAGATACAAGTTCAAGACTCGACTGAAATTCGTGGGTTTGATTCACAACGGCTAATCCCTTCTACTATCAACTCATCCACTGTATCATCTGGAAATGCGGGGAGTATTGAACTTACAACTCAACAGCTAGAGATGAGCGATGGTGGTTTTATCCATGCTGATAGCTTCAGTACCGGGAATGCTGGGAATGTTTCTATTCAGGCCACAGACTTTATCAGACTGAGCGGGGCTTCGAATAATGTAGTAGCCAATTCCTCGCAAATTACCTCTAGCGTTGTTCCAGGCTCTATACCAGAACTTAATGAAGTCCTCGAATTGCCAGATATACCCTCAGGAGATGGAGGTAATGTTGTCATCAACACTCCCGAGTTAAACATTCGAGATCGTGCCCTTGTCTCAGTGATCAATAGAGGAACAGGAGATGCAGGCGATCTGAAAATCCAAGCAGAAACTGTAAATCTTTCAGGTCAGGCAGAGGTTGTTGCTACAACTGAAGCGGGCAATGGCGGTAGTATTCAGCTCTCGGCAGAACATGCCTTGACTTTGCGCGATCGCAGTAACATTTCAGCCACTGCTGGGGGAAATGGCAACGGCGGTAATATTTTTATTCAAACCCCTCAACTCATTGCAGTGCCCCAGGAAAATAGTGACATTACGGCAAACGCAGTCAATAGTTTTGGCGGTGCCATTAAAATTGATGCAGCAGCTGTCTTGGGCCTCAGTGTTGAGCCTCGCCAAACGTCCCAAAGCGACATTACAGCTTCCTCTAAGCGCGGTGCACAATTCAGTGGCAGCGTCGAATTCACCCAGCCCCAGCCCAGGCAAAACGAGCGACTGACAGCATTGCCCAGTCGCTTTGCGAATCAAAGCGATCGCTTTGCGCAAGGTTGTGGAGTGG
>CALLPZ010000172.1 GCA_938015405.1 uncultured Pseudanabaenaceae cyanobacterium | reverse complement strand
GCAGCTCCGGGTGGCAAAACCGTGCACATCGCTGAGCTGATGCAAAATACAGGCGTTATCTGGGCCGTAGATCGCACCGCCTCCCGTTTGCGCAAGGTGAAGCAAAATGCCAAGCGCCTCGGCATCAAAAACATTCGGATTAAAGAAGGCGATAGCCGTGACCAACCCCAGTTTGCCGAACGAGCCGATCGCGTCCTTGTCGATGCGCCTTGCTCTGGTCTCGGCACTCTCCACCGCCACGCCGATGCCCGTTGGCGACAAAACCCAGACTCCATTGCTGGACTGGCTCAGCTCCAAAAAGCCATCCTCAATCATGCTGCCACCTGGGTGAAAAAGCATGGTCTTTTAGTTTACGCAACTTGCACCTTAAACCCTGCGGAAAACGAAGCAGTCGTCGATCAATTTCTCCAGGCTCATCCCCAATGGCAAATTGAACCGCCGCCCCCAGTCTCAGCCGCCGGAGCCTTTGCACTCCCCGAAGGCTGGGTCAAAGTTTGGCCCCATAAAGCAGACATGGATGGCTTTTTCATGGTGGCTCTCCGTCATACCGGCTTGGGCTAAGGGCGATTGCCCTGGAAAGATTTTTCTCGCCTCAAGATGAAAGATGGCAGAAATCACTCCCTGCCCAAAAGCAGAAATGTACTGGGGTGCAATAGCCCTAACCCAAGCTTGTAATCCCCCAAAACCAGAAGCGGTGAAGCCAGCCAGACTTGTAAAGATTATCTATCTGCCCTCCTCGCTCAAATGGGGATCGGGCTAGGCTAGCTGTGAACAGTTGAACTATCTTTCCTAGGAGCGAGTCACCATGGCCGTCGAGACTCGAACAAAAGTACTTCTAAAAATCCTCATTGGTGCCGCTTGGATTGATGGCAGCATCCAAATTGAAGAGCGCCAATATCTTCGCAAGCTAGCCCAAGAACAGGGCCTTGCGGATGACCCCGAACTCAAGCCTTTTCTCTATGAATTAGTCCAGGTTAAGCCTGCCCAATGCTACCAATGGATTGACGAATATCTTGGCAAACCCGATGCCAAACGTTGCAGCGATCTACTTGAAGCCATCAGTGGCCTCATCTATAGCGATGGCAATGTAGAAGTCGAAGAAGCAAAACTTCTCAACCGCATTCAAGAGATCGAAGCCACCTGTAGTATCAGCCAGCCCAATACCAAAGCGATCCTGTCCTCGATTCAAGGACTGTATCGGAACTGGCTCAAGCAACTGTCTTAACAGCAGCATTTTGCTAATAGAAAACAGAAAAGAGGCCTGGGCGATCGCCCAGGCCTCTTTTCCAATGCTTTTGCACATCCGTCTAGAACAACGGATGACTTAGGCGTCAGCTTCTTCTGATTCGCTGTCAGAAGACTCATCACCCGTATTGATCTTAGGCACAAAGCTGGGGCGCTCCATCCCTTCCCAACCCGCAGGCCGCTTGGAGTTATACCAAGCCAGGGAACCACCCACCACTGCAGCCACAAAACCCAGCGCGTACACAGCCGTAAACATTACGGGCAGACCTTCGCCAGTGTTTGCATTACCAATTGCGAACAGCTCAATCAAACTCATCAAAATCCCCTTTTTGTTTACGAAGCTTAACTTCGCTGATACCTCATTCTAAGTTAGTCGCCCAGTCTATGGGGATCTCCATGCCTTATTCAGGCAAAGGTGGTGGTGGTGGTGGCTCTTCGTAGTATGGCTCAGGCTCATAGTACGGCTCAGGCTCGTAGTATGGCTCAGGCTCATAGTACGGCTCAGGCTCATAGTACGGCTCGGGCTCATAGTAAGGCTCGGGCTCATAGTATGGCTCGGGCTCGTAGTAATCGTCGTAGTAAGGTTCAGGCTCGTAGTAGTCGTCTTCGTAATAAGGCTCAGGCTCAGGCTCGTAATATCTCGGCTTAGGTGGCTCAATCTTGCCTTCGATCAAGCTTCCAGGCTGGATTGGATCTGCCTTGATACTGCCCTTACGACTGTTTAGATCAGGCAGTGCAGGAAACTCCTCCACATCCATGTCAGCCGTAATCTCTTTCATCACAGCGCGCCACAGTGCCGCTGCCGTGCCACTACTTCCGCCAGTGGGATAGTTATCATCATTCCCCAACCAAACGCCCGCAGACATCTGGGGAATATAGCCAATGAACCAAAGGTCGCGTGCTTTCTCAGAGGTGCCTGTCTTACCCGCCACCTGGCGATCGTTCAAGTAGGCTGGGCCGCCCGTACCCGACGAAACGACCTGCTCCAACATCCAAGTCATGATTGAGGCACTTCCCTCATCCACAACCTTCTTGGCCGTAAATTCCTTGCGGGCATCGAAAATAACATCGCCCTTGCTATCAATCACCTTGACGATGCCATGGGGCTTCACTCGCTTGCCTTCGTTCGCAAGGGTGCCATAGGCGCTAGTAATTTCTAGCAGGTTAACTTCCCAAGAACCGAGGGACAGAGAATAGGTCTCCTCCATCTTGGAATCAATACCCATGGCGCGAGCGGTATTAATCACCGGCTTATAGCCCACATCAATCAGCGTGCGCAGCGCAACGGTATTGATGGAAGACGTAACGGCCTTGAGCATATCCACGTTGCCGCTATGCTTACCGCCATAGTTCTTCGGCTTGTAGCCATCCACTTCGAGGGGGACATCCTTATAGCCTTTGTAGGGAGAGAAGCCCGCCGCGATCGCCGCCGTATAAACAAAGGTCTTAAAGGTAGAACCCGGCTGACGCTGGGCCTGGGTTACCCGGTTAAATTCACTATCACTAAAGTTGGCGCCGCCAACCATGACCTTGATATCGCCCGTGCGTGGGTCCACCGCCGTGAAAGAAGCCTGCTCAAAGCCCTGGTAATAGCCTTCGTTTTGAACAAAGTCCACCACCATATCAGCGGCGTACTTTTGCCATTCCAAATTGAGGCTGGTTTCAATCGTCAAACCACCTGCTTCAATTTGATCCTGACTCAGGTGCTCGGCCAGCTCCTTTTTCACGTAGGTCGTGAAGAAAGGAGAGAGACTATCAAAATACTTAGGCTCCTTGGGATTAATCGCCAAGTCCTCGGACATGGCCTCATCCGCCTCAGCCTGGGTAATGTACTCCGAGGCGACCATGCGCTGGAGCACAATATCCCGACGCTCCTGGGCGATATCCAGGTTTTCGATCGGAGAATAGGTACTGGGAGCCGGCGGGACACCGGCGATCGTCGCTGCTTCCCCTAGGGTCAAGTCATCAACAGACTTACCAAAGTAAATCCAAGCTGCATCCGCAACGCCATAGGCACCAGAGCCCAAATAAACCAGGCTCAAATAGCGTTCTAAAATCTGATCCTTGCTCAGATTCGCCTCAATCTCCTGGGCTAACAAAGCCTCCCGAATCTTACGCGTGAACGTCTGATCTAAATTCAGAAAGGCAATGCGCGCCAACTGCTGGGTAATGGTACTGCCGCCTTCGACCACTCCTCCAGCACCCAAGTTGGCACGAACGGCGCGGGCAATCGACTGATAATCAACCCCACGATGTTCGTAAAAACGGCGATCCTCTGAGGCGACAAAAGCCTGGACAATATTGTCCGGCATATTATCGATGGTGACCTTATCCCGAGTAGAAGGCCCCAGCTTCTGCAGAATGACGCCATCGGACGACTTAAGCGTCAACGTTCCCTGGCGAGCAAAGGTTAATGCCTCAGTGGGATCCGGCAGACTATCAACAATGTTTTGACGCTCATAGATTAGCCAGCCCCCTGCGAGGCTACCGCCAATGAGCAACACAGCTAATGTACGAACACGGCGCATCTTCAAAAACTCAGCCACAGCAGGAGGGAGCTTGACAGGCTTCGGCTGAATCACAGGTTTACGCGGCTTCTCAGAAAGCGTCGTTGCTTTCCGAGCAGCCCGTTCCCTGGCCCAAGAACCGCTTAGAACCTCATGGATCCCTCCCCGTTTCTGAGCCGCTCTCCCCCGCTTACCCGGGGTCTGAGCATTGTCAGAACCGGAGTCAGAATCAAGCTTGGATTTTTGCCCACCGAATGGCTTTGTCACCGCTTTCCCTCGTACAGATGCATTGAATGAGCCTGAGATGCGGCTATTCCGCTGAGCTATCGAATCCCAAGAGTCCAATACAGCTTCCTAAAACAGAAGCTAGCAATCGAGTTAGAGGCTTGTATGGCCAATGGCCAAGGCCGCGACTAACATGCCCAAAACCAAGAAGGGCTGGGCACTTGCCTGGTATTTGACATCATTATTCAGGGGATCGCGCAGAAAGTACATATCCTGAAACGTAATCTGGGGAATGACCAGCAGAATCAGCAAAACGGCGTATAGATTCTGGTGGATGCTCATCAGGTAGGCTGCAATGCCTAGCTGAAAAACATCAATCATGGCGACACAAATCCAAGCAGCCTTGTCAATGCCAAACATAACGGGCAGCGACTTCAGCCCCAACTGGGCGTCACCATCCACACTTTTGAAGTCATTGACCACCGCAATCCCCAGACCGGCCATGCTATAGACCAGGGTTATGACGATGATCTTCCAGTCCAATGTTCCAAACAGGGCCTGTCCAGCCCACCAAGGCAAGGCAATATAGCTAGCCCCCAAGGCATAGTTACCCGCCCAGCCGTTCTTCTTTAGCTTGAGTGGCGGTGCCGAATAGATATAGGCCACGAAGCTGCCAAACAATGTCAGCACCAACATGATGGGAAATTCATGGCCTACAGCGCGGTCCAAACCAATGGAGATCGCAATGCCAGAAAAGAGGAGCACCAAAATCTGCGTCACCACCTGGGGCACCGAGATAGCGCCGGATGGAATGGGGCGATAGGGCTCGTTAATGGCGTCGATATCGCGATCGTAAAAGTCATTGATGGTCTGGGTGTAGCCCGCAAGCATTGGCCCAGACATCAGCATGCAGGCTGCAGCCAGTAGCGGATCACGAAAGTCCCAGTGGTAGTTACCCGAAGCAGCAGCCCCACAAACCACGCCCCAAATTAATGGAATCCAGGTAATGGGCTTCATTAGCTGAAGCCTAATCTTCCAAATCGAAGTCTCACCGGACTGGGCTCCTTTCATACCCAGAAGCTGACGAGCCTTAGAGCCTTCTTCGGCCATAGCGGCATCTTCTGCTCCAGTGCTATCGGGAACTACTGGGGTATCTGGCGTAGATTCAGTCATGGCTGAAGAAAACAACTAAGTGGAAAGCAGGCTTGCCTGATTTAGGGTCAGGCCATTTGAATTCGGATGACAATCGCGGCGAGTCTCGAATCCAAGGTTGAGGAACATCCACTCAAACCTTCGATTTGCTTAGGGAATGCCTAAAACGACAACACCAGATATTGTTCCTGGAACTTTGCCCCAGAGACAGAGCGACCTTTGAGGGCTGGGGGCAGGACAATATTACGCCGCTGATCCCCAGCCTCAATGGTAATTTCTTGGTTGTACTGGGTGAGTTTGACTTGGCTCTTGTCAAAGCCTGGCAGAAAGACCCGCAACTGGTTGGCAGCGGCATCGAAGCTCTGGGGGCTCGGCGCGGAAGCCGCAGCATTGGCAGGGTCAGGAATGGCATCCACCAGCCCCTGCCAACTGTCATTCCGCTGGGGCAAGGTCGCGAGGGGCAAGGGAGCAAACTGCTCACCCACATCCCCAGCGGCTCCATTACCCGCCCCGGAATTCACCAAAACACCGCCCACATGCAACCCCACTTGCTGGGCACTGCCCCACAAGTATTGGGCCTGGGCATTGGATAGCTCATCTCCTGTCGTCACGAGATAAGCCATGGCCTTTTGAGCATTCCCCAAGGCGCTGCGACCTTCTTCTAGAAGGCCAAGGGATTCATCCATGGCATCATTGCCGGCTTCAGGGCCACTCCAGCCACTGTTAAGCACCGCCGCAGAGACCGGCTGGATAAAGGGTTGGATTGCACGATAAACATCGGAATCACCAATGACCTGGCGGAAGCGACGCACATACCAGCTTGTGACCTCCAAGGAGCCCAGGTTACGCAGGGTCTCCATGCCAGACCGTCCGTCATAGACAATGGCGTCGTAGTTACCGCTTTGGGCGTACTCACGCACCGCATTCATGGCCAAGGCAGCATCCATGCCTGGTAGAACGCCCAGCTCCTCACCATAGACATTCTTAAAAAAGGGCTCTCGCAGATACTGAGCCTCTCGCTGCTTCAGCTGCTCCCAGGCAGCCTGGAGAAGCACCGTGGACTGGAACTGCAAGGCATAGAAATTGTTCTCCACGTCAGTCGGCGTCGCCCCTATAGCTTGCCCGAGCAAGATGCCCAACGTAGGTCCAGCATTTTGAGACACCAACAGCGCTCGTTTGCCCTGGCTGGCTAGGCGCTTTGCCGCAGCGATCGCAACAGTAGTGCAGCCACTGCCTCCCTTACCCAGGTAGGTCAAAATCAGTGCCATGGAGCCTTGTCCTTAACGACGAACAGAGAAAACGGCTGCCCCAGTAGAACAGAGCAATGCATCGAAAAAATAGGTTAGGGCAAAGGTCACGCTGATGATAACCCTTGCCCTAAATTAAAGGGGCTAAGCTAAAGTCCTGAAACCAGCCCACAACCTCACCTTAGAAAGCATCAAGGCGACTTAGGCAGCCTGAAGCTCATCTTCGAAGAACCAGGTGCTGAAGGTCTCGTCAAACTTAACCACCAAGCCAATACCCTTGCCGTCCACAACGCGATAGCCTTGGATGACACCGACGGGGTTTTGCTTCAACTTACTGACGATGTCCGCGGGGATGCGATCGCGAACGCGCTGAACTCTTACCTTTTGGCCAATTTCCATCGCTATTCCGGCTCCTAAATTAAGAATTGAAAAGTTAAGTGAAGCAACAAAATCCAGTCCTCAGCTTATCAGCCATTTAGCCCCTCGGAAGGCCCCACCTCAGACCCCACGGAAAAGATAAGGAAACTCCCCATGCTTGCGAAGCGCATTGTGCCCTGCCTAGACGTCAAAGCGGGACGTGTTGTTAAAGGCGTCAATTTTGTCAATCTCCGCGATGCAGGTGACCCAGTTGAATTGGCCCAAACCTACAACCAGGCTGGGGCGGATGAGCTCGTTTTCCTCGATATTACGGCCACCCATGAGGAGCGAGGCATCATTTTTGATGTGGTGTATCGCACAGCAGAACAGGTTTTTATCCCCCTAACCGTAGGCGGAGGCATCCGTGACCTAGAGACGATCAAAAATCTTCTGCGGGCGGGTGCAGACAAGATCAGCCTTAATTCTGCAGCGGTGAAGGATCCCAGTTTGATTGATCGAGCCAGCGATCGCTTCGGCAATCAATGCATTGTGGTGGCTATGGATGCTCGCCGCCGCACCGATACCGACAATCCAGGCTGGGACATCTTCGTTCGCGGAGGCCGAGAGAACACGGGCTTGGATGCTGTGACCTGGGCCAAAGAAGTCGCCAAGCGCGGTGCCGGGGAACTGCTCATCACCAGCATGGATGCCGATGGGACCCAGGCCGGCTATGACCTAGAACTGACTCGAACCATTGCGGAACAAGTGGAAATCCCCGTCATCGCCTCAGGGGGAGCTGGCACCTGCGAGCATATAGAAGAAGCACTCACGAGTGGAAAAGCCGAAGCTGCCTTGCTGGCTTCACTACTTCACTACGGCCAGTTATCAGTGGGGCAAATTAAGCAGCATCTCCAGGACAACAATGTGGCAGTTCGGCAGAACGCTTAGGGAAACGCAAGCTCCCAGACCTAGAACGAAATAGAAAAGGAACTGGCAAAAGTGATGTTTGCGCAGATCCAACCGCAGAAGTGAAGCTCTCTATCCCAAACAGGCAAAAAGCTTCGCCGAGAAGACCCAATGCCCTCATCCATAACTTCAGCAGCGGACTGACCGCATGCCCCAACTCTGCCGCCTCTCCCAAAGCGATCTAACTCAAATTTCATATAGGGCTGAGCACTCGCTCTCTTCAGGAATGTCATTACTCAGTTCAGTCACCATGACGACCCTTTATTCGTAGGGCTCCAATGTCAGCCAATCCTGACTAGGCAACAATTCCTCTCTAAGGTTGTTTGGGAATTCGGCTTAGCATCAGCTCCAATTCCTTCTAATCAAGCGTTTTCAGGCTCAGTTCTCCATAACATTGCGAGACTCACCGGGTGAAAGCACCAGCGAAATATCTGGATCAAACCAGCTCTCGCAGGCACTTTACCAACTGCTGCAGTGGCCCATTAGGAAGCGAAACTTGTCGACAGAAACAGGAGTCCTGAGCTCA
>CALLPZ010000171.1 GCA_938015405.1 uncultured Pseudanabaenaceae cyanobacterium | reverse complement strand
CTTCAGACGACTGCATCGGTACCAAGCCACTCTGCATAGGAATATCTCCAGTCAATCCAATTACAACGCAAAGCTTAAAACGACCAGCTCATAAAGCTGACTCAGCTATCACAATCGCCGATGCAGACCAGCTCATAAAGCTAACTCAGCTATCACAATCGCCGATGCAACAGAAATCACATGTGAGGTACTTGACTTACTTAGTGTAATAGGGTTCACCTCAGATGGCATAGACAAATGTGCCTCATTACTGTTTAGATTCACTCAAAATGGACAGCAAGCAAAAAAGGAAGGCCTCAGGGCCTTCCTTTTTTGAGGGTCAAAAATTTCTGTCAATCAGCTCAACCAACTATCACCACAGCATCAGCCCCTTCCAATAGGGCGATACAGTCTAGGAAACAGTTGGGTCAAGAACAGCAGACGAATCAGCCTCCAAGCGCTCCCGGTCCAAGCGGCGCTTGCGTGCATAGAGCTGAATAATGGCTGCCATCGCCACAATCATGGCAAAAATACTCCAACTTGCAGCACTCGTTGGAAAACTGTTCTTGAAAACAGCTAGCATCACCACGATCACGAAAAATACTGTAGGGAACTCATTAAACCAACGGAATTGCTGGCCCGTCATCTCGCAATCATCAGCTGCAAAGCGCTTCATAATGCGGCTGCAGAAAAAATGATAGCCCACCAAAATCGCAACACAGAAGAGCTTTACCTGGATCCAGCGATCGCTCAAAATCTGCGGCTCAGTCGAAATCAAGCAGCCCCCCATTACCACAGTCAACACCAGCGCCGGCGTCATGATGATGCTGTAGAGGCGCTTCTCCATGATTTGGTACTGCGCCTTCAAAATGCTTTGGGCAGGCTCTGGCTGCTCCGCAGCTTCTGCATGGTAGACAAACAGCCGGGGAAGATAAAACATGCCGGCGAACCAAGCTGTAATCCCAACAATATGAAATGCCTTAAACCAGTAGTAAGCCATGGTGCAACGGTGATGGATATCTGCGCTTGTTATTAATCATCACGATACTGGATGATCTCAAGCCATGAATTCCGTTGTGACAGAAGTGTAACGAGCCCTGCCCCGACCTGAGAAAAGCCTGAGGCAGGGGCAGCAGAGCTTGCTATGACTTAAGCAGCAGAATGCTGAAAGAGGGAATCGAGATAGCACCGGCTGGCCCGGCGATCGCTTTCACCGTTTTGCAACAGGAAAAGAGAAATCGCTGCAGAGAAAACACGTTCACGGCTCCAATCTGGATAACGCTCCAGGTAGCGCTCTAGGGATTGGTAAAGATCTTCAGGAATTTCCGCCAGGATGCTCACGTCAGCCTGCACCTTCATTACTTCAGTCTGCATCTTCATCATTCTCCGAAACGCAACGACATAAACCCTAGAAACAGCAAGCAACAGAAGGTAGCCACAGGCCTTTCTAAACCTGCAATCCCGAGCTCCCATGGATGTCACAACAACTGAAAAGCCAATAATTCACTCACGAGCTTGTGCAGTTACGAAACATCTATTGAAACGATTAACTCAAAGCCCCTAAGGCTGAGACTGAAGTGAGACCAGAACCCTGTAACTCACTGCTCATTCCAAAAGGTATTTGTTGCTTGGACTACTATTGTTTGCCCAGGATATGAGGCTTTGTCAATAGCTCAAAAACAGTCCTACCAGACCAGTTGGAGTCCCCAAGAACGAAAGAATAAGGCTTTGCGCTTGTCTCACAGTTATCGGCTGTACTCCTTACGGGCTGTGGATTTGATAAAAGTGAATATCACATTTTTCCAGATAGAGCGAATCAAAGGCCCATACTTTCGTCAGGTGCTGGGGAAAACATTCAAAGACTTGTGGAAAAATCTGGTTGTATTGTGGAAATGCTGTGAAAGGCATGGGGATGACACTAGTCTCAAATCAAGTCTCAAAAATAAATTCCAAAGAATTCATTTTTTTTGAATTGAACTTAGTTGCAGCTCAACAAATCACACGGTTTAGCCCAAATCGCCTCATCTTTACCATTCAATCCACAGACAGAGATGTTGAAGGTATCGAATGGCGAATCCATTGAACGTATAATAAAGAATCAGCCACAGCCAATCACAAATTGCAGCAGCCTGATCTTCCAAACCCAGGGAAGTCAAGTTGTAGCAATGGCGAGAAAGCCGCGATTGCCAGGTTTTGAGAACGTTTTCATCATCTCCCCTAGCAAGCCCGGTGAGTAAAAAAGCGCCTTGAGCAAGGCTCAAGGCGAGGCTAGTCCAATGAAGATCGCTATCCACATCACCACCAGCCATATCTAGATTTGACAGGTGATCGATGTCCAAATGGATGTAGCCACTGCTTAGAGATAGCCATGCTCAGAAAGAAAGCTGGCATCCACATCAGATTCGGATTGAGCAGCCGGCATGACCAGCAGACGCTGCACGTATTTCCCCAGAATGTCGCCCTCTAAATTCACGGCTTCTCCCATATTCAACTTTTCCAAATTGGTCAAAGCATAGGTATGGGGGATCACCGCCACACTAAACCAATCCCCAGTGACATCGCAGTCCGCAATGGTCAGGCTAATACCATTCACTGCAATGCTCCCCTTCGACAGAATGTAGGGTTTCAATCCATCGCTCAGCTCACCAAAACGTAAGTCCCAGGATGTGGCGCTCTGGGATACTGACAGCAGCGAGCCCTGACCATCGACATGGCCCGTGACAAAATGCCCTCCTAGTTTGCTCCCCACTCGCAAAGACGTTTCTAAATTGACGGGATCTGTCGGCGATCGCTTCCCCAATGTCGTGCGTGCCAGAGTTTCCGGCGAAACCGAAACAATAAAGCCCTGGGCCAAGATCGTCTCCACCGTGAGACAAGCCCCATCCACCGCAATGCTGTCGCCAATCTCGACATCTTGCAAAATCAGCCCAGCTGTCTCGGCCTCACAGTCAACGCGGAGCTGATAATCATTAACAGCCTGCATATACCCCAGCCCCTGAATCAGCCCCGTGAACATAAGTGTCGTGATGATAAAGATTGTCGTGATAGAAGCGGAATTGCGACCGAAACGATCAGCAGGTCATCATCTAGAGACCGAAATGCATCGCACCAAGTCTTAATCAAAGAATTACAAAACTTCAGGAAGCCAGCAGCCCAGAAGGTCATAATTAAAGAGGCGATTGCCGCTGATGTAGCTCGCGCGAGTTTAGCGTCTAAACCATGATTGAAATGCAAGTTGACGGGATCGCTTTTGATGCCGCAACCATGAGCCCCATTGTAATGCTGACCGATTCAGACGGGCGTCGAGCCCTACCGATCTGGATCAGTCAAGATCAAGCCAAAGCCATCAAACTCGCCATCAACCAGCAAGTCGCACCCCGCCCTCTCACCCATGACCTCATGGTCAATATTGTTGAGAGCTGGGAGATGGACCTGGAGAAGGTGATTATCCATTCTTTGCAAGACAATACTTACTACGCCCAACTCCGTCTCAAGCAGGGCAAAGAGTTTCGGGAAGTGGATGCTCGGCCCAGCGATGCCATTGTGCTGGCCCTCCGCATGGAAGCGCCGGTATGGGTGATGGAAGAAGTTATTTCCGATGCCTCCATTCCTGTAGACCAGGATGAGGATGAGCGAGAACGCCAGGAATTCCGTCAGTTTCTCTCGAATCTAAGCCCCGATGACTTCGCAAAATTCGGCAATTAGCGCCGACGATTAGAAACGCTCTAGGAGCAGGCTTCGGATAGGGATATGGCGTAGGCCATGTCCCTATTGCTGTTTTGAGCCTCTTCTCGTTACCAGACTTCATTGCCAGACACCGGGCAATCTCATCCAGATCATCACTCCCTTCACTCCTCTAGCCTGCTCCTTTCGCCGTAATGCAATATCGACGCTTTGGCCAAACCGAGCTGCCCCTCTCTGTCTTCTCCCTAGGCACCATGCGCAGCCTGGCTAGTGCAGAGACAATGGCCGCTGTGGTGAAACCAGCCTTTGCAAACGGCATCAACCATTTCGAGACGGCTCGGGCCTATGGTCAAAGTGAAGCACTCTTGGGCCAGGCGATCGCCCAACTAGCCCTCCCTCGTGACCAGATTTACCTCACCACCAAACTCCTACCCAACCAAAACGGCGACGAAATTCGGCATCAACTCGAGCAATCCCTTGAACGTCTGGGCGTGGACTACCTAGATTGCCTCGCCCTCCATGGCATCAATACAGCCGCCCATTGGCAGCAGGCGCGATCGCCCCAAGGTTGCCTCGCGGCCCTAGAACAAGCCAGAGACGAAGGCCTCGTTCGCCATCTGGGGTTTTCTACCCACGGCTCACAGGAGTTGATATTGGAAGTCGTCAACAGCGAGCGCTTTGCTTTCGTCAATCTGCATTACTACTACTTCTTCCAACGCCAGGCCCCAGTCATTGCCCGAGCAGCAGAATTGGACCTGGGCATTTTCATCATTTCCCCCTTGGATAAGGGCGGGCAGCTCTACGCCCCTCCAGAGAAACTGACGCAACAATGTGCTCCCTTATCCCCCTTGGCCTTTAACTATCGCTTCCTACTCAGCGATCCACGTATTGGCACCCTCAGCCTGGGAGCCGCCCAACCCTCGGATCTAGAGCCAGCCTTAACGCTCGCAAACCAGACTGGCCCCCTAACGGAATCAGAACAAGCCATCGACCTACGGCTCCAGCAAGCCAAAATCGAAACATTGGCCAGCGACCAATGCAGCCAATGCTATCAATGCCTACCTTGTCCTGAAGCCATCAACATCCCCGAGGTGCTACGCCTGCGGAATCTCGCCTTAGCCCATGACATGACAGACTTTGGCCAATATCGGTACCGCATGTTCGAAAATGCAGGCCATTGGTTCCCCGGACGCCGGGGCGATCGCTGCACAGATTGTGGCGACTGCCTTCCTCGCTGCCCCGAAAAACTCGATATCCCCACGCTCTTACGAGACAGCCACCAACGACTCAAAGGTCAAAATCGTCGCCGTCTCTGGGAAGACTAGATCTAGGCGGTATTGAGACAGTGCAAGGTTCCCCCTCCAAGACATTGGCTTTTGAAGGTCACCGTTGCGGAGCCACTTGTGACTCTCCCGTCTTGTCTTTGTTGAGGGACAATCCGGAATCACAGACATGTCGACGTAAAAAAAATTACTAGCACACCTTCAAAGCTGAGTTGCTTAGCAGGCTTAAAGCCACTGCTTAACCTGCTGTAAGGCCATGGCTCGTCACCTCAGCTCCTCCCATCGCGACTTTTGATGGGCCAAGACTGTCCTCAGTGATATGGCCAGTGCACCAAGTACCGGTTACGTCCTGCCGTCACCCACATCAATCCCCTCTTGCTATGCCTCTTCCTTCCAGAAACTATCGCAATGCCATGGAGCCCCTTGTGGAGCAAGAGGTCAAACGGCAGGTCAGTCAACTCGCCCCCAGCGCCATTCGCAGCGTCAATCCTTCTGACGTCGTTGCCTATGCGTTGAACTTCCTCCCTGCGCTCTATGCCACTACCGAGGAAGGCTGGACCTGGCAACAGGCCCGTGCCAAGAAAGAATTGCAAGGCCAAATTAGCGAAGCCGTCTGCCAGGGCCTTATGGTCGTGCACCAATCTCCCCAACGCTCAGAATCCCGGCTTTACTCGGCAGAAGATAGCCTGTTCGATGCTCAAAAATCCCTCAAGGAGCTGTCAGTCTGTTTAGGAGCTCCGAACCTGACCTGGGGTAGCCTTGTGCCCACCGTCAAACGTGCCCTGCTCCAAGCGACCCAACAGGCTCTTCACCAGGCCAGTCGCTCAGCCTAGGGTCCTGCCGATTGCAGAATCGACGCAGCGCAATCGTTGAGACTGAAGCGATCGCCCCAATCCTCAGCGCTCTGCAGCCAATTCTGTTCACTCAGAACCCTCGGCAAGATAGTTTTTCACTCAATTCCCGCCAAGCACTCTGCCCTGATGAACAGTCATTGAACTGACCTCCAAACATCACACGGTTTAGAACAGAGTTGCTATAAGAGACTTAGGGAAAATACATATTTCCTGCAGCGACGAGAAAGTAACATTCTGGTCCCAAGGTTGGGTTATTAGCCTGCCTCGAATCATTTCTGGCTGGGGTATTCAATGAAGGCTAAAAAAGCACAATGCACCTGGGTCAACGTCATGGAGACCCTCGTCATCGAAGAAGTGGAGCGTCAGTTCCGCAAATTTTCTCCTAGGCAGCTATCTTTCATTGCTCCTGATGCAGTG
>CALLPZ010000170.1 GCA_938015405.1 uncultured Pseudanabaenaceae cyanobacterium | reverse complement strand
GCAAATCACCCTGGGCCAACATTGCGTGGTGTCCCAAAAGAGCTACCTTTGCACAGGCAGTCACGATGTAGAGGATCCCACCTTTAAGCTGACCACAGCTCCCATCACCATTGGTAATGGGGCTTGGGTGGCAACGGATTGCTTTGTGGCTCCCGGCGTAACCATTGGTGCCAACACGGTGATGGGAGCACGCAGCAGTGCTTTTCGGGACTTGCCTCCCGGCTATATCTGTATGGGAGCGCCTTGCAAACCCTTGCGCACTCGGGAAATTCGGGAGTCGTAGACAGGCGATCGCGCTAGCTCAAGCCTTAACGGAATATCAAACCACCCATTGAACAGTGCGGTGGTTTGCAAACCAACCTCGGTTTTCGAGTCGTCATGAAGGTCACACCTTTGCTGACTGCTGCTCAACAACCGAGGTTTTCTGCTGCTTGCGGGCTCAGTCAGACTCCTACAATGGAAATGTCAAACCTTGGCTTCTATCCCCTATGACTCGCCCCTGCATCAGCCTCTGCATGATCGTCAAGGACGAGGAGAAAGCCTTACCCCAATGCCTCAACAGCCTGGCAGCAGCAGATCCCCAAGGCTGGATCAGCGAACGCATCGTGCTGGATACGGGGTCTAGCGACAATACTGTCACCCTGGCTCAACAACTCAACTGTGAGGTCTTTCACTACGAGTGGAACAATGACTTCGCTGCAGCTCGCAATCATTGCATTGAACATGCCACCGGTGACTGGATTTTAGTCCTTGATGCTGACGAACAGCTTGTCCCGGATGCGCTGGCCCCCCTCCACCCCTTGCTTCAGCAAACGAATGTCATCGCGATCAATCTACTGCGCCAGGAAGTCGGAGCCAGTCAATCCCCCTATTCATTGGTGTCGCGGCTGTTTCGCCGTCACCCCGAGCTGAATTTTCGCCGCCCGTACCATGCCATGATCGACGACAGCATGGCGGAGCTACTCCAGAAGGAGCCTCAATGGAAAGTTGTAGACGCATCTCATACGGCGCTGCGCCATGATGGTTACGAGCCTGGGGAGATCGCCCATCAAAACAAATTTTCCCGTGCTCGCCATGCAATGGAATCCTACCTGGCAGATCATCCCAAAGACGCCTATTGCTGCGCCAAACTAGGTGCCCTCTATGGTGAACAAGGTGACTGGGGCCGAGGTCTATCTCTGCTCAAACGAGGTCTCAAGTCCGTAGAGTTAGATGCACCCAGTCGCTACGAGTTGTATTACCACCTTGCCATTGGCTGTCGCCAACAGGGTAATGCTGAGGCTGCTGTGGAATATTACCAAGCAGCATTGGATGCAACCGTTCCCGACATTATTAAATTGGGAGCCTACAACAATCTCGCCAGCCTACTCCAGGATGAGGGGCTGCCTGAAATGGCGCGGTTGCTCTATGAACAGGCCATCGCCATTGACTCAAACTTTGCCACAGGTCACTACAACCTAGGCAAGCTCCAGCGACAGCAGGGGGATTTAGCAGGGGCGATCGCATCCTATGAGACGGCCCTACAGCTCACACCTGATGTCCCAGAAATTCACCAAAATCTCGGCGTCGCACTCTTAAAAGCAGGAGCACTGGAACGTAGCAAATCAGCCTTTGAAACAGCTATCCAGCTCTATGAAGCACAACAGTCCAATCAAGCAGAAGTCCTACGCAGCCAACTGAAGGATCTTCATCTGTTCCAGCCAGGGTAGTGGCTCCAACACCATCTTCTCCGCAGCATCAGCATTGAGAGGCTTGGAGAACCAGTATCCCTGGGAAGCCTTGCAGCCCATGCGTTCGAGCTGTTCTCGCTGATGGGGCTCTTCGATACCCTCAGCGATCGCTCCCATGCCCAACTGATGGGCCAGGTTAATCACCATGGCCGCAATCTCGCTATTTTCCCCCTGAGGCCCCATGTCACTAACAAAGGCTCGGTCTACCTTGAGGTGGTCCAGAGGAAAGCGATGGAGATAGCTCAGGCAGGAATATCCAGTCCCGAAATCATCCAGAGCGAGCTCAATCCCTCGCTGCTTCAGCCCCTGGAGTAAGGCCAGCAGTTCCTCCAGATCCTCCATGAAAATACTCTCTGTAATTTCTAACTGAAGCCCCTTGGCATCCCAGTTCTGATGGGCCAGGAGATCGTCAAGACGTTGTAAAAAGTTTGGGCTCTTGAGCTGCTGAATCGACAAGTTCACGCTCATCTTGAGAGACTGGGCCTGGGGGGAGAGATGTCGCCAGCGCAGCAGCTGCTCCGTCGCCTCCCGCAAAATCCACTCGCCCAAGGGCACAATCAGGCCCGTCTCTTCTGCGATGGGAATAAAGTCAGCAGGAGACACCATCCCCTTCTCGGGACTAAACCAACGAACCAAGGCTTCAAACCCCAATAGTGCCCCCGACTCCGTCGCCACGATGGGTTGGTAATACAGCTGGAATTCTTCTTGCTCTAGGGCACGGCGCAATTCGGTCTCCAACTGAAGCTTACTGGAGACCTGCTCATACATGCCTCGGTCAAAGATGATGTAGTCTCCTTCTCGACCTTGAGCCTTGGCAGAGTACATCGCGATATCTGCATTGCGCAGCAGTTCATCGGAGTTCTCATACTGGGCAGTGCCCATGGCGATGCCAATACTGGCACTGGTAAACAGACGGTGCTCATCTAACACGAAGGGTTCCTTGAGCATGGTGTTAATCCGCTCTGCCACATGCACTGCATCTTCGATGGAGCAAATCTTTTCCAAGACTACGACAAACTCATCGCCGCCTAAACGACCAATCACATCAGACCCTCGCACTGCCATTTCGAGCCGGCGGGAGAGTGCAATCAGCAGCTGATCACCCACCTGGTGACCCAAACTATCGTTGACTAACTTGAAGCGATTCAAGTCTAGGAAAAGGAGGGCAAAACAATAGTTAGGGTCCGCCTGGGAGGCCGCGATCGCCTCATTCAAGCGCTCACTAATAAAAGCTCGATTGGGCAACCCGGTTAAATCATCATGGTTGGCACTGTGGCGCAGCTCCGCCTCCACCTGTTTGCGGTGGGTCATGTCCATGAATTGGCTAATGATATAGTTCGGCTTCTCTCCCTCAGAGCGCACAACGGCCGCCTGGAGTAACCCATGAATTTCTTCGCCCTCCTTGTCCAGACAACGACTTTCCACCTGGAAATCGTCTAAATGGCCCAACACCAAATGCTGAAAGGGATGGAGCACTAACTGTTGATCCTCAGGATGAAGTAGGTCACGCCAGCTCAACCCCAATAATTCACCATTCGAAAAGCCAAGGGTGTCACACAGAGACTGATTAACATCCACAAAACTCCCCTGCTCATCGGTAATCGCCATGCCAATGGGTGCCAGTTTAAAGATGGAGCGGAACTGTGCGACGGCCTGGTGGCGCTCTTGCACCTCTTCCATCAGCTCCTCGGTGCGGCGCTGTACACGCTCTTCCAACTCCCGATTCAGCTTAGCGAGGTCCGCCTGGGCAGCCTGAAGCGCCAAGTGGTGCCGCACTCGGGCTAGGGTCTCACTGGTATCAATGGGCTTAGTAATGTAATCTACAGCCCCGACCTCAAAGGCCTTCACCTTATTGAGCCCCTCCGAGAGCGCCGACATAAAGATGACTGGAATATCCGCCGTGCGCGGATCTGCCTTGAAGCGGCGGCAGGTTTCATAGCCATCCAGGCCCGGCATCATGATGTCTAGTAACACCATCTGGGGCTCGATCATCTCGAGAATTTCCAAGGCCATCTCACCATTCTCAGCGATCGCCACCTCAAATCCAGCCTCACTCAAAAGCGTACAAAGGACCTGGAGATTTGTCGGCGTATCGTCAACAATCAAAATCGGCTGTGAGACCATGGTGAAAAATGGTTAGCGCTAGAGGGAACGTCGGGAGCAAGAGGAGACAGGCCTCTAGGGCAGTACTCTTGAAATCGGTATTCCTAATGTGCTTTTTCGTGAGGCGAAGAAAATCGCCAGGCATCATGAACTTGTGATAAACGGCCTCCGAACTTGTAACCACCCACCCCCACCTATCAATTACGCAGCCTGAAAAGCGATGATCCCGTAAGCTCACTACCACCTCAGCCCAGCCCAACCAAAAGCAACCGTTTTTGAGCCCATCAAACCGCAGGAGCACCGAAATCTCCCACAACATCCCTGAGCAATACCCCACAGGGAAATCACCGGAGACAATCCAGAGAACTCCTGGAATTAACTAGAGGGAGCCCTTGCTAGTCGAGCAGCTATTAAATTGCAATGCGAGACTCCAGCCCTTAGCTTCATACAGGACAGATTTAGAACCTGATGGAGTTCCTTCCGCTAGCGATTTCCTCTCTGATGAGATCTATCAATTTAGCGCCTCTCTTTTCCCATGGTTAATTCCTCATCATCAGGAAAGGTCTATCTCCTAGGGGCTGGTCCTGGAGCAGTAGACTACCTCACCCTTCAAGGCCAACGTTACCTACGCCAGGCAGACTGTCTCATCTACGATGCCTTAACCGACGATCGCCTTCAGTCTCAAGTCAGCGACCATTGCCAACTGATCCAAGTCGGCAAGCGAGGCGGTCAACCCAGCACTCCCCAAGCAGAAATCAATCAGTTGCTGGTTGAACAATGCCAGCAGGGTAAACAGGTCGTGCGTCTCAAAAGTGGCGATCCGTTTGTGTTTGGTCGCGCCAGCGCAGAGATTCAAGCCCTCCAAGCGGCAGGCTGTGCTTTTGAAGTGGTACCCGGACTCTCTTCTGCCCTAGCAGCCCCCCTTTTAGCTGGCATCCCTTTAACCGATCCTGTCCTCAGCCGAGGCTTCGGCGTCTTCACGGCCCACCAAATCGAGGCACTCAACTGGGAAGCTCTGGCTCAGTTACCGACCCTTGTCCTACTCATGGGAGGGCGAAATCTAGGAGCCATTGTCCAACAACTCCTAAGCCACGGGCGATCGCCTTACACCCCCATCGCCATCGTGCGCTGGGCCGGTCAACCCGAGCAACAAGTCATCACTGGCACCCTCGAAGAAATTGAGCAGCGCGTGAAAGAGCAAGAGGTAGAAAAACTCTCCCCCTGCGTGATTGTGGTCGGCGAAGTGGTGAGCCTACGCGAGTTTTTGCAATGGACAAGCTCTCCCTTGCAATAGCATCAACAACTTCTAATACAGCCAGCGGCAAGCTAATTCTGCAATTGAGTCGCCGCTGCATATTGAACAATGGCCTCGGTCAAGCCCTCCAACGTATATTCCTCCGCCTCAACATCAACCCGCCCCAACAACTGCCGACAGGTCTCTGAAGTCTGGGGACCAATCGAGGCGATCGCCACCCCTGCCAAACAATCCAGCCAAGCCGCCCCTAGGCCTTGCTCCACCAGCTTGGCAAAATGCCGCACGGTCTTAGAACTGGCAAAAGTCACCACCTGAATTTGGCGATCGCCCAACGCTGCCAACACCAACGCATCCGCAGCATCTGGGCAACGAGACTCATAGGCCGGAACCTCCATCACCGCCGCCCCAGCCCCACGAAATGCCTTGACCAACACCTGCCGTCCACCGCTCTCCACCCGAGGAAACAGAATCTTCTGCCTCGACAAGGGCTCTGGGAAATGCTGAACGAGGGAATCTGCCACAAAGCTGGGCGGTGTAAAATCCGGCTGACGTCCGTACTCCGCTAAACGCACCGCCGTCTTGTTACCCACAACCGAAATTTTTATACCAGACAAGTCTGAGCTCGGGCGACCCACCACAGCCATACGGTCCATAAAAAAAGACACTGCATTGGCAGAGGTCAAAATCAACCAATCACATTGCTCCAACTGAGCGATCGCTTCATCCAAAGGCTCCCAGGTCGAAGGCGGCGTAATTGAGATCGTCGGCATTTCCAAAACTTCTGCCCCTGCCTGACGCAGTAGAACTCCAAAGCTGCTGGCCTGAGAAGCTGCCCGAGTAACCAAAATCCGAATATCTGCCAAGTCAGCCATCTTCTTAAGCCGGATGTAATGAATCCCTTACTTAGTAATTATTAGCTAAAGCCACATCTTGCAGGTGACCCACTTTAGGCAGCTCAACAAAAGCCATCTCTAGGGGGATTTCAAAAATACAACCAGAAACGAATTATGCCCTGATTACAGCTATCTCCTCAGTAAATATCAGGAAGGTTTTATGAAGACTACGCAGAGAAAACACGGGTGTTATTAATGACCAAAATCTGGGTGGTATTGATGAAAGAGCGATCAGGCTAAACAGCCCTATTAGCCTCCAGCGGCTGGAAACGCATTACTCCTCCTCGAAATCGTCCATTTAATATCAGAGCATCCATGGGAACGCCAATTCGCCTAGAAGCCGAGAACTTTGACCTTACAACTTTTGGCGTAGAAACCAATGACATAGCTTCGGGTAATACGCTGATCAGCTTACTGGATGCCGACATTGGTTCTCGAGGAAAGGCCCAAACAACTCTGGATCTCGATGGCACCTATGACGTTTTCATTGGCTATTACGACGAGAAGAATGGCACCGGGCAACTCGGCGTCAAGCTAAACGGCACCACCCTTCGATACTGGGCCCTAGTCAACAACGATAATAATTCTCTAGAGGAAAGCTTTTACCGACGCCAGGTTGGCACTGATGTGGCCATTGCGCCGGGCCAAAAGCTAGAAATTAACGGCTTTAGAAAAGATAACGAGGCCGTCCGTGTCGACTACATCGAATTTGTGCCCAAGGGAGACAATCCCCCCGCTCCCCAACCAGGTGAACTCGCCTTTGGTGCAACGACCTACAGCCTCAACGAAGACGGCAGCAGCACGGCCCAAGTGACCGTCTCCCGCAGCGGGGGCAGCGATGGGGCTGTGTCAGCTTTGGTACAACTCAATGAGGGTAGCGCCACCACCGCAGACTACGTCAGCGGAGAAGTCTCGGTCAGCTTTGCAGAAGGCGAGACGAGCAAAACCGTGACCCTGCCCATCATCGATGATGCCATTGTGGAAGGCGACGAAAATTTCAGCATTAGCCTGGTGAGCCCCAGTGGCGGCGCCAGCATCGGTAGCCAGAGCCAGGCTACTGTCACCATTCGTGATAACGATGTTGCCCCCCCGAATCCTGGTAACTCAGGCGAAACCATTACCCTCGAAGCTGAAGCCCTCACCCTCAGCAGTAACTACGTCATCGAAAATAGCCCTGTCGATGGACAAGTGGTCTCCCTCAAAGGCGGCATTGCCAATGATATTGGTACGGTTTCCACTCAGGTCGACTTCAGTGGTACCTACGATGTTTTCCTCACTTACTATGACGAAAACGACGGCACCTCTCGGTTTGAGACCACGATTGGTAGCCAGACCCTAGACAGTGCTGTCCTCAATCAGGACTTGGGCAGCAACTGGATGTACGCCGGAAATCGAGTCCGTAGCCAAGTGGGCAGCAGCATCACCGTTAATGCCGGTGAAACCTTCCAAGTACAGGGCTTCGAAGAGGCAGGGGAATTTGCTCGCCTCGACAAAATTGAATTTGTCCCGGTGGAGGCCCCTCCTCAACCCGAGCCTCCCCAACCATCAGAGCCGGTGCGTCTGGAAGTTGAGAACATGAACCTGTCCGGCTATCAGGTGGAGTCTAATGCGATCGTCTCCAATGGTCAGCTTGTTTCTCTCAAAGCAGACGGTGATGACGGCACGGGCTCCGCTCAACAGCAGCTCGACTTCTCAGGCACTTTCGATATCTTCGTCGGTTACCACGATGAAAACGACGGTAACTCTGAAGTCATCGTCAACCTCGGCGGGAATGAACTAGATAGCTGGACCTTTGACCAGCAGCTAGGGAGCAACTGGATTAGTGCAGGAAACGGCGTTCGCCGCCAAATTGCAGCAGGACAGGCTATTACATCAGGGCAATTGCTGGAAATTCTGGGCCAAGAAGAAGCAGGTGAATATGCGCGCTTGGATTATGTCGAATTCATCCCGACTAGTGGCACAACGCCTGCCCCCGAACCAGAGCCCGAGCCCGAGCCGGAACCCGAGCCTGCTCCTGAGCCGGAGCCTGGCGATGGCGGCAATGGAAACAACAATGCCATCCGCATTGAAGCCGAAGATCTAGCCCTGTCGAACTATCGCATCAGCAGCAATAGCGATAGCTCTGGCGGTCAGCTGATCAGTTTTGAGGGTGGCAGTAGTGGCGAGCGTGGCACTGGAACCACCACGTTAGACCTGGACGGTACCTACCAGATCTTCGTAGGCCATTACGACCAAAACGACGGTAAGGCCCAAATGTCGGTGAAATTGAACGGCAAAACCGTCCGGTACTGGGCACTGGTTCAGGATAAAGGGACAGCCGACATCAATGCCGACAGCTTTACTCGCTACCAAGCCGGTGATATCCAACAGATTACCCCTGGCACCCAACTGCAAGTCTTTGGCCTAGAAAAAGACGGTGATAGCGCCGCCATCGACTACGTCGAATTTGTACCTGTTGATCTGTCCACCCTGCCGGGTCGGTTGGAATTCAGCAAAGCCAATTACATTGCCAATGAAAATGGCTCTCCTGCAGCAGAAGTCACGATCAATCGCATCTTAGGCACGGGTGGCACAATTAGCGCAACGCTCAACCTCACCGGGGATACGGCCACGGCAGGCAGCGACTTCAACGGTGACCCGATTACCGTCAGCTTTGCCCCGGGCGAAGAAAGCAAAACAGTTCTGATTCCCATCACCAACGATGCCACGCCAGAATTCACCGAACGGGTGAATCTACAACTCACCAATCCCACCGGTGGTGCAACCCTAGGAAATCTGTCTGAGGCTCAATTCACCATCGTCGATGATGAAGAGAACCTGGAGCCCCGCCTCTATATCGGTGACGGCAAAATCGATGATATTAAAGCAGCGATTCAGGTGGCAGGTTCCCATCACCAACAGGCCTTTGCTGCGATGCAGGCTCGGGTGGATCAAAACGATTGGCAGGTTTACGACGAGAACCTCAACGACGGCAACAAGAATTACGCCCGCACCTGGCTGGCCCGCGAAGCCTCGATGATGTATCAGCTGACGGATGACCCAGCCTATGCCCAGATCGCCTACGGTGCGCTGCGTGAGGTGTATGACAGCCCTGGCTTTACCAATGCCAATATCACCTCGGACAAGGGCCTAACCCGCGCAATGATCGCCCTGGGCTTTGCCATCTCCTATGACTGGGCTGCCAAAGCCTGGACGCCGGAACAGCGGGCCTGGGTCAAGGGCAAGCTGGTGGAAGGCCTGGATTCCTGGGAGAGCTTTAGCCACCCCAATGTGCGGGCACCCTTCGCCTCTAACTGGACAGCCGTGACACGCGGTGCGGAGATTGTCACCATGCTGGCACTGGGAGAAGAGGCGGTGAGGAGCGATCGCTACGCCCTGATCAAAAACGAACTCAACCAGCACATCCTCAACGGTTACGGCGACTACGGTTACAACCAAGAAGGCAACGGCTACCTCACCTACGGCGGCAGCGTCCTCGCCACGGCGGTCAATGCCCTGCGCAGCACCGGCGATACAGACCTAGATGCTGCTTTTGAATCGAAGGAATTCTGGAAGCTGCCTCTTTACGGCTCTGTCTTCAATGCTGAGCAGGAGTCCGTGCAGTATGGCGTGGGCCAGGTTCGCTTTAATGCTGAAGGCTGGACCAGCTTTATGTTTGCCGATGTGCCTGAAGCTCAGCAAGGCTACTACAAGTACGTTTATGACCGGGCTCGCGGCGTCAATAACCCCGCTGCGGATGGTGACAAATTTGAGCACACCCGCTCTGCCACCACCTGGTCACTGATTTACTACCCCACGGAAAACGTTACTGCCCTAGACCCTGACAGCAATCCCAATGAATTCCAGCATCTGCTGGCTAGCGAAGAAAAGGGGGGGTACTTCCTACGGAACCGCTGGCAGGATGCTGACGACACCCTCGTCTCCCTGATTGGTGATTTTGAATCTGAACCCAATGCTTGGAACCGAGCCGAAGCCTTTAACTTGGGTCTCCATGCCTATGGAGATCGCTTCATCGCTGGCCCCGAAAGCGGCACCGATGCCAACGTCTACAGCACCCTGCTGGTGGATGGCAACATTCCTCGGCAGACTGATAACGGTCGGCAGGAATTCTCTGAAGCGAATGCTACGGGAGGATATGTCATCGTCGATGGAGGCCAAGCCTATGAGCGCCTGGGAATTGACAGTGCCAAACGCCACTTGGATGTTGAATTCAACCCCGATGGTTCCACCCTGCTCACCACCCTGGATAAGATTCGGGACACCAGCAGCCACAGCTACAGCTGGCAAATCAACGTGGGTGAAACCCTGGACGATGGCGGCATTAGCGTCAGCACGGGCAGCGAAGGCGGCTTGCAAACCTTCCTGCTCACTTCGGCGGATGGTGACTACGTCAAAGGCTGGGTCTTGGAGCCCAGCAATGTGACCCTGGATGCGGGCGATCCGCTACGGATCACAACGACGGGCGTCAACACGGACCTATGGGTGGCAATGTTGACCGGCCAGGGCACCGCACCCACGGCCAACGTTGTGGGCAGTGGCTTGGATGCCAAGCTGACGGTGGCCAACAACGAGGTTTACTACGATGCAGACAGCGATCGCATCATCAGTAACTACCTGGGCGCGATCGCCACAACCAATCAACAGCAACTGTTGGCGAATCCCCTATCCAATACCTCGTCCAATCCTCTCAACAGCACAGTCAACCCGCTTGATAGCAACGTCGGCTTGCCCAACTAAACGCTGGGGCAGCAACGAGGGTCAGGCAAAGCAGAGGGACAAAAGCATTGGGACAACCAGGCTATGGTTACCTGATGAAGTGTTCACACGCTGCACTGCCTGGCCCTAGCTACAGCCTCTGCCCATGCCTCAACGCAAAATTGGCCTAACCGGCGGTATCGCCACCGGCAAAACCACCGTCGCCGATCATCTGGCGACGGTCCACAACATTCCCATCTTCGACGCCGACCTCTACGCCCGCGATGCGGTCACCCCTGGAGGAGAAATCTGGCAGCGCATCCACGAGCGTTATGGTCCTGAAATCCTGACAAAAGGGGACAATCCCCACCGTGGTCCCGCTCCCATCAACCGCGCCAATCTCGGCCAAATCGTCTTCAATGACGCCACAGAACTCCGCTGGCTCGAAGCCCAAATCCATCCCTACGTCGGGCAGCGCTTCGACCAAGCCTTGGCCGACCATGGGGATGCCCCTCTCGTTGTCCTGGTCATCCCACTATTGTTTGAGAAAAATCTGACCCACCGCATCACGGAAACCTGGGTCGTAAGCTGTACAGATGAGCAACAGCGCCAGCGCCTCATGACTCGGAACAACTTGACGGAATCCCAGGCAGAGTCTCGCATCGCCGCGCAGATGCCACTTTCCGAAAAATGCGATCGTGCGGATGTAGTCCTAGACAATAGTCAAGATCCAGCTCATCTTATTAAGCAAATCGAGACCCTGCTCAGGCAACCCTAGCAACGAAGGAACAAGCCTAGAAACTTCTCTGTCAGCATAGAGAAGGGCAAACCTTCCTGGCCTTAGTCAAGGCCTCGCAACACTCCAGCGAATCTTCCAACCAGAGAATAGACGGAGCGTCAAGAGGTCGATCACAAAGTCCAGTTGCGGTAACACGTAATATTTATACCTACGTATTAAAGCCACCATTAGCCGGGTTTCCCCAGTCGGTATTCAACACCCAACTCCGCCCCGTAGCCGGAAACAATGGTGTAGATTAAGTTCCCACAGTTCCCTTCTCGTTTTGCGATCTCTTTAGTCCCCCTACCACCGCTCACCATGGGCACATCCGTACAGAAAATATCTAAGTTCCTCGACAATAAAGGCTGGAAATATCGTTTAGATGCGGAAAACCACCGTATCTATACCGGTGTGAAAGGCGAAAGCATTGAGCACTTGCTCGTGGTTGTGGAACTGGAAGAGGAAGGAGAATTTTTCTCCATCTATGCGCCTCAAATTCTGTCCGATGTCCAAAACCATCCCCACAAGTCAGCGATCCTCCAGACCATGCTGAGCATCTCTTGGGAAACCAAGATGCTGCAATGGGAGTACGACCCGTCAGATGGCGAAATCCGTGCCATCATCGAGTTTCCCCTGGAAGATGCAGAACTAACCGAGCGACAGTTCAATCGCTGTCTCCACGGATTGGTTCAGCTCGTTGATGAAATGGCACTGCCGCGCCTAGCCCATGTCATGGAAACAGGTTCGGACCCCCAAGAAGAGGATGAGGGCGAACGCCTGCTCCTAGCCTTACAGACCGAAGCGCCAGGATTGCTGACCGTCCTCGAACGAGCCATGGAAGCCCGTAAGCGCCGGGGCAAGCGATATTTGATTGAACCTGACTAAAAGATGAGGGTTAAAGGGTCGTTGTAATACCCCCTTTAGTCACAAGCCTCCAAACATGCAGACGTTATTAAACCTCAACGAAGCCATCCGGACTTCGTTGAGGTTTGCTAATTTTCAGGGCGGATCGGGGGTCCATCCTGCAAAATACAGTCACAGTGGTCGGTTCAATCGTTATAGCCTTGGCCCTATGACTTAGGACATCCACAGTCCTGTCACATCTAGAAATGGCAGGCGGTGCTGTGGAGAACAAACTCCTAGCAAGTTGGGCCGTTGCGACAACTGACTCTCGACTCGCTCAGGACATCTTTGATTTTGGGAGACGAAGCGTGAGAAAACTGCTCCTGCGGTTGCTCATCGGTGGAATTTTCGCCATTTTTGGGCTCCTCAACTATTACGGTAGTACAGACATTAACCCGGTGACGGGGGAGAAACAGCGCGTCCAGCTCAGCCCTCAACAGGAGCAGGTTCTCGGTGTACAGGCCCGGGGCGAAATGGCACAGCAGCATGGAGGTCTCTATCCCGATGAACAGCTCCAGGCCTACGTGGATGCAGTAGGTGCAGATCTGATTAGTGAAACCGGAGCCCGGCAGTCTCCCTACAACTTCGAATTCCATCTGCTGCGTGATGCCCAAACCATCAATGCCTTTGCCCTACCCGGTGGACAAGTCTTCCTAACGGCAGGCCTTATGCGCCAGCTAGATGACGAAGCTCAATTGGCCGCAGTGCTAGGCCATGAGATTGGCCATGTGATTGGTCGCCATGGTGCCGAGCATATGGCCAAGCAGCAGCTAGGCGTTTCTCTCGTCAATGCAGTGGGCGTCGCCGCGAGTGATGGCGAGTACGGTAGTGGGCGCAGTGCAGCCGCCATTGCCCAAGCTGTTAATCAATTAGTCAGTCTGAAATACGGTCGCGAAGATGAGCTAGAAAGCGATCGCCTCGGCCTCCAATTCATGGTGGAAGCGGGCTATGACCCTCGCGGCATCGTGGAACTGATGGAAATCCTAGAATCAGCCAACAGCGGTGGCGCTCCCCCAGAATTCTTCAGCAGCCATCCCAACCCCGGCAATCGAGCCCAAGAACTCGTGGGCATGATCAATCAAGTCTTCCCCGACGGTATTCCGCCCCAGCTCGAAGATGGTCGCGATCGCTTTAATAAAATTGCACGGCCCCGCCTGCCCTAGCGCTCTTAGTAGAGCCTTAGTCTCATTCAATGCTGGCCCGAAGTAATTGCCAGAATCCTCGGCCCTGGGAGACCCACCCAGGCCACTTCCCCCTTCAGCCCTGACCTGCGGAGACTGCAATGGATTTGACCGTTCTGTACTGGATTTTGATCGCCACGATGCTGGTCGGCGTAGCAGGAGCAGTGCTGCCTGGCATTCCTGGCCCCAGCCTCATTCTCATTGCCATTTTGATTTGGTGCATCGCCACTAATTTCTCCATCGCCCTCTGGCCCCTGGTACTAATCTTCATCGCACTGATCCTCAGCGCAGGCATTGAATGGTTTGCCGCTTACTGGGGAGCCAAACAGGTGGGGGCAAGTAGCTGGGCTCAGTTTGGCGCCATCCTTGGCATGGTGCTAGGCTTTCTCGGACTCTTACCTGCTCTGCCCCTAGGTGGGCCACTGTTAGGCATTCTCTTTGGTGCAGTAGCAGGGGCCTTCATTGGGGAATATCTCTATCGCGGCAAGCTAGAGTTTAAGCCTCGGGTCGAACAGTCCCTCAAAGTGAGTGTGGCCGTGGCAGTGGGCTCCATTGTTGGCAACTTGCTGGAGGTGATTTTGGCGATCGCGGCGATTGCCCTCTTTGTTTGGAATACCTGGTCCTTTGTGTCAGGTGGTTTACCCGTGGGCTAATTCCCCAATATCTGCTCCCATCTCAGACGTTGACGAAGCCATCAAATTGTTCCCTATGACTTCTAGCCGTCCCAAGTCATGCTTGACCCATTCCCGTCCAAGCCAGCGCCTGCTCTCTGGTCTACTAGTCGGTCTCGTCATAGGTCTGGCGAGTTGCCAAGCCAGCCCAACTTTCAAAACAGAGTCTGGGGAAGAACTCATCCCAAATCAGGGTGGGGTCAGCCAGGCCTTGAATACTTACCTACTGAATCAAAAGGCCCTAACCGGCAGTCCCTACGAAGATGCCTACCAAGACCTAGACAATGACGGCATCGATGATGCACTCGTCATCCTGAAAGGTCCTGATTGGTGCGGCTTAAGCGGCTGCCCTCTACTCATTTTCCGGGGCACCAGTGACGGCAATTTTCTCTTTCTCTCTCGTACGGAGAAAGTTCGCCAGCCCGTGTTGCTCAGTGAGAGTCGTACCAATGGTTGGCGGGATCTGATCATTGGTACCACCCTTAAGGGGCGGCCCGAAGATGTGCTGCTGAACTACGGATTGGAAGGATATCCAACCGATGCCAGAGTGGGAGAGCGAGTTGTAAGCCTACGCAATTGGCAAACGGTCTCTGCATTTTAATCAGCACAAAGAGTTCTGCACCGTGGGGGCGAGCAAAAGAGCGCTGGAGAAACGACTCATCGCCAAATAGCTGCTCAGCGACAAACGCTGCTCATCAAGATGGGAGTTGGGCCTCTAGCTCAGCGGGCAGCGCTGAGGTGGATACGAGCGATCGCATCTCAGCACAATCCCCCCACAGAACCTTATCGAAACAGGTACGAGCAACGCCCAACTGTTGTCCCTCAATGTCATAGACCTCCAGCCAACCATCATCCCCATCGGTGGTCACAACCACTGCAAAGGTAATTTGCTCGCCGACCAGCAACGTCACGCCGTAGGCAGAGCCTAAATCTTTAGCCACAATATGCTCACGATAGTAGTCGTAAGCTGTCAACATTGCTTCAGGCATCCCCTCTCGGTTCTCGGGTTCACTTAAAGATGGCATGGCATAGTCAGCCAACGGACCACTCCCCGTTAACAGCAGTCGTTCAGCTTCATCTGCTAGAGATTGGTCACCATAAAACTGCTGGAGCTGCGCTTGGTAGGCCTGGTGGATTGCATCAAGGGTCATGGGCTGAAAATCATTCACCATGGCTAATATGCCCCAGAATGCAGGTTCACAGGGCATCGCATTACATTAATCAATCAGAAGCTCCCCATGCTGACGACGACTCAGCTCAGTCGAACCACAGATATTTAAAGAGCTCAGAACGCAGATCGCCTAATGGCTCCTGCGTTCTGAGCAAAATCATCTCCCTGACGACCCAGCCTCAATATTGGCCTGGTCGAAACGTGAATATTGGGCAGTGCTTAGCAAGCTCCACGTCTTTGAATGACGGCACTCACCGTAGCCAAAATCAAACTGAGGTCGTAGCCAATGGACCACTGGGATTGATAACGCATATCCATCGCAACAATGGCCTCAAAATCATCAACCTGGGAGCGCCCCTTAGCTTGCCACTCACCGGTAATTCCCGGTTTAACTTGAAGG
>CALLPZ010000169.1 GCA_938015405.1 uncultured Pseudanabaenaceae cyanobacterium | reverse complement strand
AACGATCGCCAAACGACAGCCATGGCCTACCTATTGGAACAGGAACGCTTGACCATCCAGGATTTTGAACGGCTCTGTCCCCAGGTCTCGCGGCGATCGCTCCAGCGAGACCTCAAGCAACTTACAGCCCAGGGTTTACTGATTATGGAGGGAGAAACCAATCAACTGGTCTACTACTTGGCACAACTCAAAAACTAGCGACAACTAGCGACAGAGCCCATTAGAGCAGCCTCAAGCCATGATTTCAAACCAAGAATTAGTCCTAGGGTTCTACGCAGCCTTTGACCAGGGTAACTTCAAACAAGCCATACAACGATTGGCTCCCGACTTCACAGCCCACATGGCAGGCATAGCAGAGCCCCTCGATCTCGAAGGCTTCACTGCTTTCGGATTGGAATTTTTCAATGCCTTTTCCCAAGGGCATCATCAGTTCGACGAAATCCTAGAAGCAGGAGACCGCATCATCACCAGCGGGAGCTTTAGGGCCGTTCATCAAGCATCGTTCCAAGGTCTCCCCGCAACCGGGCAAACCATTGAGATTGCGATCATGCATATCGACCGCGTATCGCAAGGGCAGATTGTAGAGCATTGGGGCCAAGGAGATGCCCAAGGCTTAATGCAGCAACTGGGTATCGTCTTCTTGCCAGGTCCCAAGCTGGTCACCCAGGCGATCGCCCATCGCTTCCGACGCTAAACGCACAACGCTAACTGCGAGCCCGGTCCTCGCTTCGATATTCCCAAGCTAAATGGAGATGCTTCTGCAACAAGGGCAGCAGCTCCCGCAGCTGAATCGGCTGCAACAGGCAATCATCTCCCCCCTGATCAAGACTGCGCTGCTGTTGGCACAGGGGCAGCGGAGCCGTGGAGATAATAATAGGCAGTTCTTCGAACTCTGATTGGGCACGAATTTCTGCCAGCATGGCAAAACCATCTAGCACTGGCATGACTAAATCTGTCATCACCAAGTCGGGCTGGAACTCCTGCAATTGCATCAGCCCCTGCTCACCATCTGCCGCTTCACAGACCTCAAAGCCCAGGGGCTTGAGCAGGCTGGCTAGTAAACTCCGATTTTCCCAACGATCATCCACGATCAAGATGCGTTTTCGAGGTCCTTCATAGCCCATGACTCGAGAGCTGGCCAAGACGCGCTGAGGCCAATTCGGCTCCACAGGCAGCTCTAATTCAAACCCTAAGTTATAGCTATTCTCATCCCAGTCACGCCCCAGGAAGTTTCCACCCATCTGTTCCACAAGGGCTTGGGCAACCGCTAGGGCAATATTGCTCTGCTCCTTCCCAGGACTATCTTCAACGGCCGCTGGCGCAGTTTCCATTTCCGAGCTCTCGGAGAAGGCAGCTGCCGTCTCTTCCTCCTCAGTCTTCTCAGTCCATCGCAGCAGACCCGGGACGCGCATCACCGAAAAGCGTAGGCGAGTCCGGACCTCGGCTGCCCCTGGCTCAGTTTCCCCTGGTGCGACCGTTTCGGATGACTTAGGCCGAGCAATCGCCCGAACCCGCAACGTAATCTGCCCCTCCTGATTCGAAGCAATGGCCGTCTGCAATAAAGCCATCAGCACCTGCTGCAAGCGAGCACCATCCACAATCACCCCCGTGGGGAGCTGGGGAGTCGGTTGATACACCAACAACATATCTATCTTGCCAGCATCGCGGCGGCAAACCTCAGCGATCGCCTGGAGAAAGGCTGGTAAATGAACCAGGCCCGGACTCAGGAGCAACTCCTTCGCTCGCAGGCGATCAAGATCCAACATCCAATCGATTTGCGTCAGCAACTGCGAGCCATGCTGATGAATCAATGCCAGCCCCTGCTGCTCCTCCGGCCCTAGCTTCAACGTGCGAGTCAGCCGCTGGGCTTGGCTGAGAACTCCCTGCAGAGGAAGGCTCAACTCTCGATTCAGACTCGTCAAAAACTCCCGCTTCGTCTGGCGACGCTGCTCCGCCAGGGCCTGGCTCAGTTGCTGAGGGGACAGGCTCGGAGAATCTCTGAGCAGGCCCTGTCCAGTAGGCTTAGAGCTCTCTTGCCGGGATTCATAAATGGCCTGAAATCGCTGTTGCCTCGCATCTCGTGCGATCGCCCCCCCCAGACATCCCGCCATGGACCACAGCGTTGAGATTTCAGTTAAGGACCAGGCATGGGGCTTACTACAATTGTCTAATCCCACAAATCCCCAGAACTTTTGCTCGATCTGGATCGGCACCACAATCAAGGACAAAATCCCTTGGGGCTCCAAGATTTGCCGCTCCGAGAGAGGAAACCCCTTCACCACCCCATGGACAGCTCGCCCCGACATCATCTCCACGTACCAACGCGGGAAAAACTCGCGATAGGAGAGATTTTGCAACTCCGGGTTATCCAGTTCAGATTGAATCCCCTCATTGACCCATTCCCAGCGCTGGCTGGTCTTGGGATCTTGCCCCTCAGCCGAGGCATTATTCTCAAAGATATAAACCCGATCCACCTGGGTGGCCTGGCCCAAACATGCCAAAGCTTGATTAATCGCCTCATCTAATTTTTCAACCGTCAGCAGGGCCTGCGTAGCGGTTGCCATCCCCCGCAGTAAATGAGCAGAGTCCGACAGGTCAGAAGTCGTCAGTCCGACAGAAGCGGTAGGTTCAATAGGGTTATCCATAGCGGCTAAGCGGGGTCAGCACTGGAGTCTCAGAACTCCATAACGCCAAACAGCTCTCAGAATGTGTGGGTTAGGTCTCGAACGGGAGGGTGGGGATATCCCATTGATGACATTGGCCCTAACTTCTCCCATCGGGAGGAGTGCTGAAGTCCCCTTTCAAAAAGGTCCGTAATTGCCCCATTGCAATCCAGATCTACTGAGATCGTTCTATCACTCAATAAAGCTAACCGTAGTTTCATGTCATCATTTATTGAAGGGTTAGAATGGTCTTGAGCAATCTTGCGGAATCTGTCCCCGATACATACGCTCAAATTCCTTGGCTGTAGTCAAATAATTCCACTGAGATCAGTCTCAAGTCCCTACAGATCCAGCAGTGGACCCTAAAGTAATAAAAGCGATCGCTGATTGTAAGTTTTATGCCTGCTTATACGCTCCTTTGGTTCCGCAATGACCTACGCCTCCACGACCACGAACTCCTAGCCGAAGCCGTTCGCGCCAGTCACCACATTATTCCTTGCTACTGCTTCGACCCTCGACAATTTGCCATGACCCCCTGGGGGTTTCCTAAGACGGGAAGCTATCGCGCTCAGTTCCTGCTGGAGAGCATTGCCAACTTACGGCATAACTTGCAGCAACTCGGGAGCGACCTCATTGTGCGCCAGGGTCAGCCGGAAGACGTTATCCCCGAGTTGATCCAACAACTGAATATTAAGACGGTGGCTTACCACGAAGAAACCACCACCGAAGAGCTCCAAGTCGAAGCCAAGCTCAAAACAGCCCTCCAAGCCTTAGGCGTCGAAATCCAAACGGCTTGGGCCTCAACGCTGTTCCATCCAGATGATTTACCCTTCAGCATCAACGACCTGCCAGAAGTCTTCACCCGCTTTCGCAAAGAAGTCGAGAAAAGCGCCACAGTCTACGACTGCTTTCCCCAGCCTAAACAGTTATTGCCGCTCCCTCAGGACATTGAAGTCGGCGACTTACCCCGCCTGGAAGAACTCGGTCTTGAAGCATTGCCCCACGACGATCGCGCTGTCCTCCAATTCACCGGAGGTGAAACCGCAGGCCAACAACGTCTCCAAGACTACTTCTGGCACGGTGACCATCTACAAAACTATAAGGTGACCCGCAATGGGATGAAAGGCGCTGACTATTCATCTAAGTTCTCGCCCTGGCTGGCCCTGGGCTGTCTGTCTCCACGTGAGATTTACTGGCAGGTCAAAGCTTACGAAGCCAAGCGCATCGCCAATGACTCTACCTACTGGTTGATCTTTGAACTCCTCTGGCGCGATTACTTCCGCTTCATTTGCGCAAAGCATGGCAATAAGGTCTTTCAGATCCAAGGACTACGAGGGCTAGCCCTACCCTGGAAACAAGACCCCAAACGCTTCAAGCTTTGGACCGACGGAATGACCGGCTTCCCCCTGGTAGATGCCAATATGCGGGAGCTTCAACAAACGGGCTTTATGTCCAACCGAGGCCGCCAAAATGTTGCCAGCTTTTTGACCAAAAACTTGGGCATCGACTGGCGCATGGGCGCTGCTTGGTTCGAGTCCTTACTGATTGACTACGACCCCTGCAGCAATTGGGGGAACTGGAACTACACCGCTGGGGTCGGTAATGATGCCCGCAACTTCCGCTTCTTCAATATCCACAAGCAAGCCAAGGACTATGACCCCAAAGGCAGCTATGTGAAACATTGGCTACCTGAGCTCAATGCCATTCCTGCCCAGAAAGTCCATAGGCCCGGCCAGCTATTGCCCGTGGAGCAGACGCGCTTCAACGTCAAACTGGGTGTGGATTATCCCAATCCGGTCGTCGATTTATTCAAATCAGCCAAGGCCAATGAGGCAGCCTATAACAATGCCATGCCGACACAACCCAACCGAAACCGACCCAATCGACGGCGCAACTCAAAAAAAGGTCGGGGCGATCGCTAGTCCCACTCTCAACAGGATTCAGACCTTGTCAATACAACGATCTGAGTCCTGCCCCCTGAATTCAGCCAACCCAAACCTCCAATCTGGTTCAGGCAAATTCCTCTGAAATTCCAGAGCAAATGTAGTCAATATCACATTACAAAAAACGCCTATGTCCCTTTTCCACCAAAGCGAGCGCTGATTTACTCAGCCCCTTGTCATCCCCGTTCAATTTTCAGTCAATTCGCTTTTGCCTATTGTTAGGACAATCGCAGAGAATAGGTTCAAGATGATTTCGAGGCCATTCTCTATGGCTATCGTGCCCCCAGAACTGAAAGCGGTCCTAATCCCAGCATTCATCATCGCTGAACCGAACCAGACGGTCATGGCAGCCCTCCAGCAGCTTGCTCATCCTTCTGTAACAGCCAGGGTGCCGACCAATGAAATGACAGTCTGTCAACCTGCTGCGCCTGAGCCAGAAGTTGCAGCAGCGACCGCTTTAGAAGCATCGTCCGAGCAAGCTTCCCAAGGGGCAAGCTGCATCTTGGTCCAAGCTGCAGGACAACTGGTGGGAATTTTGACCAATGCGGATATCGCTCGCCTCATTCAGCAAGACTCATGCCTAAACAGCGTGACTTTAGGGGCAGCCATGACATCTCCTGTCATTGCCCTGAGTCTCTTGGACCAGCCCGCTGGCATTAACACCGCAGTTCACCTCATCCGTGATCACAACCTCTGCCACTTGCCCCTCCTGGACAGGCAAGGACAGGTCTTAGGCGTGATTACACCCTCTAGCTTGCTGCAGGCTTGGCACTCGGGCCATCCTGAGCATCAGTATGCCGGTGCTGCCCAAGGCGTCCAAAGTTTAGGCGCAATTGCCAAGCCCCAGGCCGCTCCCAAGCCCACCCGCAATGACTTTGCCAATGAGATCTATACAGATGAGGTCCAGCACGATCAGGCCCAGCAAGATGACCAGAACCAATGGCTCACTTCCACGGCCCTCCGAGATGGTGAAGCTCGTTGGCAATTTGCCCTAGAAAGCGCAGGTGATGGCATCTGGGATTGGAATCCTCAAACCGACCAAGTGTTCTTTTCCCAACAATGGAAAGCCATGCTCGGCTATGAGGTTCATGAATTAAGAAATCGTCTCTCCACTTGGGAAACGCGGGTCCACCCCAAAGACAAGGCCATCTGCTACACAGAACTAGAGAAACATTTCAATGGCGAAATTCCAATCTACGAATGTGAACATCGCGTACGCTGCAAAGATGGGACCTACAAGTGGATTCTGGCTCGGGGCAAAGTCATGGAGCGCAGCCCAGAGGGGCTCCCCCTACGGATGCTTGGCGTCCACACCGACATCAGCGATCGCAAACAAGCCGAAATACAGCTGCAAAATCTGATTGCTGGCACGGCCCAAACCATGGGCAAAGACTTTTTTCCCGCCCTCGTTCGCCATCTTGCGACTGCACTCAATGTCTCCTATGCAGTGGTGACAGCAAAGCAAAATAGCACCCTCACACCTCTCGCATTTTGGGCGAATGGAATTCTGCATCCCCCCTATTCCTATGAACTCCAACATACCCCCTGCCAAAAAGTATTTGAAGAGGGGAAATTCTATTGTGAGTCAGCAGTACAACAACAATTTCCCAAAGACCAAGACCTGGTAGACCTGGAAGTCGAAAGCTATCTAGGCATTGCCCTCCGCGATGCCCAGGGCAGCGAGATCGGCCATCTCTACGTCATGAATCAACAGCTCATTCGCACCCCCCAGCGAGCGGAACGTATTTTGCGAGCCTTTGCCGCCCGTGCCGCCGCAGAGCTGGAACGGCAGCGGGCTCAACAATCCCTAGAAGAGCTCAATCAAAAACTCGGCAGCATTGTTGCAGAGCGAACTGCTGTTTTACAAAAGCAAGAGCAGTTCTTAAGAACCCTACTCGATACCTTTCCCCTTTCCATTTTCTGGAAGGATCGAGACTCGGTTTATCAAGGTTGCAACCGTCATTTCCTCAACGAGGCTGGTGTCGATTCAGTCGGCGAGATCATTGGCAAAACAGATTACGATCTGCCTTGGGAGCCAGCCCAAGCTGCCATATTTCGTCAAGACGATCGCAGCGTGATGGAGAGTGGTCAAGCCAAATTGGGCATTGTCCAAGCCCAAACGAAATTCGATGGCGACCAAAAGTGGATGGAAACCAATAAACTTCCACTCGCTGATCTGTCAGGGCAAATCAATGGCGTACTGGGCATTTCCGAAGATATTACGCGTCGTCGGGAAACAGAAGTCGCCATGAGGCAGCAGCTCGCAGCCATAGAAGCTGCGGTGGATGGCATTGCCATTCTAGAAGCTGGGAAATACCTCTATCTCAATCAAGCCCATCTCAATTTATTTGGGTATAGCCAGGCCGAGGAACTCCTGGGAGAGCCCTGGCAGAAGCTCTACTCCCCTGAAGAAGTGCAGCGATTTGAGCAGGAAATCTTTCCCAGATTGGAGCGAGAAGGCGCTTGGCAAGGGGAGGCCATTGCAACTCGCCCAGATGGCTCGACCTTTCCAGAAGGTCTCTCTTTAACGCTGACCGAGCAAGGGCAATTAATCCGCGTTTGTCGTGACATCAGCGATCGCAAACAGGCCGAGGCCGAGCTGATCCAAGCCAAGGACAATGCCGAGGCTGCCACCCGAGCGAAAGGCAGTTTTCTCGCCCGAATGAGCCATGAGATCCGCACCCCAATGAATGGCGTCATTGGCATGCTCAACCTCCTGCAAGACACAGAGTTATCATCCGAACAGCACATCCAAATCGGCATTGCCCAATCCAGTGCTGAATCACTCCTCACCCTCATCAGTGACATCCTCGATTTCTCCAAGGTAGATGCCGAGAAGTTAGATATCGAATCCTTAGCCTTTGACCTCCAGGCAAGCTTAGGAACCTTTGCCAAGACCATGGCCCTGGGGGCCCAAGCCAAAAACCTAGAGCTGATACTCGACCTCAGTCAAATCCAGCAACGTCAGGTCAAAGGCGACCTCGGGCGACTCCGGCAAATTCTCACCAACCTCGTTGATAATGCCATCAAATTCACAGAGCAAGGCGAGGTCCTCATCCAAGGTAAGCTCGAGCCCATCGATGATGAGTTGCAGTTCACCGGAGTCGTGACGGATACCGGCATTGGTATCCCAGAAGCAAAACAAGACTGTATTTTTGAAGCCTTCCACCAGGTTGATGCCAGCACAACTCAAAAACATGGAGGCACAGGTCTCGGTCTTGCCATTAGCCAAGGCCTCTGTCGCTTGATGGGCGGTGATATCGCAGTCAAAAGTGAGCCTGGCCAAGGCAGTCAATTTACATTTACGGTCCGACTCCAACCCTGTTCCGAGACATCCAACAACAGTCAGTTTCCTCACCCACGCTCTGATCATCCACCCAACAGTCACAGCCAAGATCCGACAGCAGATGCCTTAGCAGCGGGTCCAGCAAAGCTTGATCCAACGAGATTAACCCTAGAGGAGTCCAAGCTCGCGATCGCCCAGCCAGGCAAACTCAACATCTTGGTAATTGACGATAACGAAACCCATCGACAGGTTCTTTTGCGCCAGTTGCAACAGTGGGGTCACAAAGTGACGACAGCAACAAGTGGCAGCCAAGCGCTAGCCCTATGCCATCAACAAATAGCCAACCAGATCGACAGCAACCACCCACCCTTTGACCTTGCTCTAGTAGATCTGAAAATGCCAAACATGAGTGGCAGTGAATTGGCTCAGCAACTCACGACTAACGATCGCTTCTGCACCATGCCGTTGGTCATGATGAATACCATGAACAACCGAAGCAATGCCCAGTTATTCTCAGAGCTTGGATTAACCAGCTCCCTGACTAAACCCATTATCCCAACAGAGCTGTGGCAAGCGCTCCAAAAGATTGAGGCTCAGACAGACGCGAACAAAAGCGCTGAGACCCAGAACGCCCCACAAGCAACCTCAACACCTAGCCAGCGGAAGCCCTACTGGGAAACTGCGAATATTCCCCCCTGGCCCACTCAAACTCGGCTACTCATCGTCGAAGACAACCGTATCAACCAAATTGTCTTC
>CALLPZ010000168.1 GCA_938015405.1 uncultured Pseudanabaenaceae cyanobacterium | reverse complement strand
TTGCTGAGGGAGGAAGGCTGGCGCGCTTCACTGTCGCCTTCGATGATTTCGGAGCCAGCCTCTTGCTTGGTTGTGTCGCTTGTTGGAGCCGAGCTTTGGGCTAGGGCAGACGGTAGGGGCAGACGGACTGACTGAGATGGGACGGTCGGAGTCGTAGAGCGCTGGGGAATGGACTCCGCGATTGCTTCGAGAGTTTGCTGGGGGATGCCTGCGGATACAGGAGGAGCCATAGAACCACTGCCCAAGAAGCTCAGGCCCAGACCCAAGAGCAATTGCAGGGCTAGGTTATGGCTTGGCTTGTGGCTGCAATGGGTTTGACGATGGGGTCTCTGACGATGGGGTCGCTGAAGATTTATTGGCCTTGTTCCTACTGTCTGTTGCAGCTCTTCATCTCTATCTTGCTCAATGGCTCCTGGGCGCTCTCGACTGGGATGGGCGATCGCGGCAAGGGCTGGACGAGAGTTGCGGAGCAAGGATGGCATGGGCTGGATCGCGATGGAATGGAATGGTGCTTGAATTCTTAACAGTGCAGATGGACGGGGAATATGCCCCATTACAGGGGAGCGAAACCTCCAAATTAATGGGGCTGTAAGCTCCAGAGCATCAACATTCTCTCCATTTGACTGTTCATTCTTGCACCCTGGAAGCCTGCCCTTTTGGGGAAGGCTACTTGACCTGAGGAAGCTGAGCGACATACGGCTGGGCCCCCCTCCCCCTATAGTGATCTCAGTCGGATCGCTCTGAATGCTTAGCCCTGGTTTTTGGCACCATTAGCATCGCAAAGGGAGCCGAAAAACGGGTATGGCAGTTATGGAATCTGGCTCGCCCAAATCCCATCAGAGCATCACTCCACCGCCACTGTAGCGCTAAATTTCTTGGGATAACCCAGCTGGGGATGTTCCGATACGTTTAGTGGTCTTCTGGTGAGGAGATGTAACGTGTCTATCTTTCATTTGAAGCAGCTGGATCTGCCATGGATATTCAGTTAGAGATCAGTCGCCAACGCGTTAAACACATCGTGGATAGCTACCATCTCCAAGGTGATGAGATGGCACTTTTTGAGGGCTATTTGGATGAACTGATGGAGTTATTCCCCATGCCTGCCGTGGAGTTGGCTCTGGTAGAAACGTTGTTGAAAAATTGGCTCACGATTCCTATGCCTCGGGGCGAGGTCTTTCTGGAAGAGGCCCATAAATTGCTTAAGCAGTGGAAAGCATCCATGAGGGTAGAGACGACGGTTTCCATGGAGCAGTTTAAGCAAATTACAGGTCTGGATCCTGCCCCTGTGTTTGGACCGGAGAAGCCGCCTCAGTGTCAAGTGCCTCGCACCGTCTCTTAAGATTGCGTTGCGAGTCTTTCGAGAAATTCTAATCTGCTCTAATCCCCTCTCTTCGCTCCAGAATCTGAGCCAAGAGAGGGGATGTTGCTGTCTAAAGGTTATGTTGCTGGCTAATGATGATCATCAAGGTTGGGATTAAGCCGATGCGAGATTGGGAGGCAGGTCGTCGCCTTCCTCAGTTGCAGACTCATCTAAGCCAGTAATGCTTTGAGTGGTGGTGCGAGCTCGCTGGGTTTTGAGCAAACCGATGTTGCTGGTTAAGAGGAAGCTGGTGAAGCTGGCGATCGCAATCACCGGCAGAATCGTTGTGTCGGATAGCACTGTCAAAATGATTGTTGTGCTGATGGGGGTCTTGGTGATGGCTACATTGATCGCTGCCATGCAACAGAGCACTGCAATGGTGGGGTGAATCGCTGGCACACCAAAGGCAATGGCCAAGCCTAGACTGGCTCCCGTGAAAAAGAGCGGGAAGATGAAGCCTCCACGAAACCCGCCGTGGATAGTGCAGCAAATAGCTACCATCTTAGCCAAGCAAATTCCTAGCAGGGTCACTACTCCAAACGTTGCAGATTGCGCCAGCAGTTGGCTCTCAATTTGCTGCTCACTAAAGAACAGCGTGGCAGGATACAACACGGCAATCCAGCCGATGCCCAATCCCCCCAGGAGTGCCATCAAAATATGGCGATGCTCAATTTTTTGAATCATCCATTTCATCGTGCGAAAAATGCCGATGAATAGCACACCTGCCAGAGCGCCCACTAAGCCCAGTGCTGCTCCTTCGAGTAAGTTGAGCCAGGTGAGGCTGGGCAAATGACCAAAGCGGCCAAAGTTGTAAATACCACCCACCTTGAGGCCGGTGCCCATGCGGAAAATGCCAAAACTGCAAATACCCGCCACCATTGCAGGAATAATCGCCTCGTAATATTCCAACCCACGGCGATGGGGAATCTCCAGGGCAAACAGAGGACCGCCAATGGGGTCGCCAAAGAAAGCCGCTAGGGCTGCACCCATGCCACAGAAAGTCATGATGCGCATCTTGGCCAATGACAGATTGAGCTTCTCTGCCATCCAGCTACCCAGGCTGCCGTTGATTTGTACTAGGGGGGCCTCAGGGCCTAAGCTGCCGCCTGCGGTAATTGAGACAAGAGAAGTCGCAATCATGCCAGGGGTTTGTTTGGGGTCGAGACGACCTGCATCATGGACGCGATCAATCACCACTGCCATTTCCCCCGGTAGCCCCAGGAAATAGAGGCAGAGACCCACACCCAGACCACCAATGGTGGCAACCATCCAGGTGTAATGCCAGTGGGGGAGCCAGGCTGGAAAGAAGCCGAGAATGGAGGCACGTCCGGTTTCCCAAACCAGTTCTAACAGTTGCTCCAACACAAAGTAATAGATAGTGGCAACGACTCCGCCAGCAGCGCCAACGATACCTGCGTAGAGGAGAGTGCGAAAGTAGCTCAGTTCTGAAGGCTCAGATGATGACTGGGAGGGTACTTCCCCATCAAATTTATTGGCTGCGATAGTCATAGGCCGTTGTTCTACCCAGTGATGGTGTGGCAATCGTAACGAGGCCAATAATTTGTAAGAGTGGCAAATACTACTGAATAAAGTGAGTGATGCTTTATTCCGATAACTAAAGTGTATTTATGGCATTTTATTTGCCTAGAGAATTGCTCTTTTACAGGTATGGATGGTCTCTGGAAGTAGCTATAGCTGCTTCCAGAAGACTGCTGCAGTAGTAGCTATTCCTGTCATTCAGAATGAAT
>CALLPZ010000167.1 GCA_938015405.1 uncultured Pseudanabaenaceae cyanobacterium | reverse complement strand
GATGTTTCAGCTCCTATGAAGCCTCGATTCTCGACACTCATTCTGCTGACCTTCGTAACAGCATTATTGCTATTACCTTTCGTCTTTAGTGGGCTTTACATGCCCCAGATTCAGGCTCAAGCATTTGAGTTTCATGAACTGTTGCGGGGGAATTGGTACAAGCAAATCACGGGCTTTGTCAGCCTAGCTTTTGTCCTATCAGAAATTGGCTTGACCCTGCGGAAGCGTGGCCGAAAATGGAAGATCAAACTTCCAGGTTCAATCCTTATTTGGCGCAGTATTCATATTTTCATCGGTGTCGGACTAGTGGGGATTGTGATGGTTCACACGGTTGGGGCTACAGGGATTAACTACAATGCCGCATTCCTGTGGGTCTTTTGGGGCACAGCCATTTCTGCGCTGGTAGGCGTTGTAGCAGAAACAGGTGTGCTGGAGTCACCGCGCAAGTATTTTGGCTGGGTGCCTGCAACACCGGATATGACACCTCAAAAACTACCGTTTGGCGTGTTTTCTAAGGGTCCGCTAATTCGAAATATGCGGGCATTATGGCTGTCCACCCATATATTTCTGACCTGTATTTTCTTCGTCATGTTGGGTTTCCATATTTTCTTGGCTTATTTCTATCGCTAAAACCAGGACAGATTGAGTCGTCAGTTGCGATCGCCTCTTCATCATTTTTTCCATGGCCATCCCTAGCTCTCTCAAATTGCACCAACAACTCAATCGGCTTAAACAGGTATTCATCACGGGCTTGATCGCCCTCTGCCTCGCCCTGAGCCTGGCAGTCCCTCAGGTCTCGGCAGCCTCCCTGTCTCCAGTCAAAGGTCTTATGGCACTGAAGAGTATGGCTCAGCAATCCGTGCCCTACGACATTGCCATGGCCAATGAAAAGCCCACCCTGCTGGAGTTTTATGCAGACTGGTGTAGCAGCTGCCAATCCATGGCTCCGGTGGTGACGGAGCTGCATGAGCATTATGGCGATCGCATCAACTTTGTCATGGTCAACATTGATGAAGCCCAGGCCGCAGCAGCAGTTAAGCAATATGCCGTCACGGGCATTCCCCATCTGCTAACCCTGGCGTCCAATGGTGAAGTCAGGGAACAATTTGTTGGACGGGTACCAGAGAAACTCCTGGATCAGGCCATTGCCCCTTTGGTGGAAGCCTCTGGGTCAGTTGCCCAATCCCTGTCCATATCAAACCTTTCCTAAGCAACCGGTATTCAATACTGGGATAGCGCTCTTTTGTGAACGAGGACTAACGCCATGAGTCATTCAATCAAACTCTTTCTCTTGGGCCTTATTACCCTCTTGGAGTTTCTAGAGCTGGCCGGTAGCCGAGAGGGACTATTGGCCCTGTGGGTAGGCTTTGCTGATACTTGGTGGATTCAGAGCACTGGGGCCAGTGCCGTGGTGATCTTGCTCGCAACCGCTGTACCAACGTTGGCCTATTGCTGGTGGTCTGATCAACAATATTCGTAGGGGACATGGCGATGCCATCTCTCGCCCTCACATGCCTCGTCTCTCCGAAGGAATAAAGCCCTTGCCTGTTATCCGCTTGCGTCATTGCTCCGGCCCTTGGGCTTTGCTGGTCCTGCTCTGTCTGGTGACAACGGGCTGTAAGATTTTGCCCGCAGAATCCAGCCTGCCGGTTCAAACCCAGGTTGCAGTGGAGGCAGAAGCCGAGGCTGAATCGGCCTCGGCAGTAGTCATTGAAGCGAGCGATCGCGCCACCATCCTTAAAGCCCTAGAGACCTCCCAAGTTGTTTACCTAGGGGAGCGTCACGATAGTGAGCTGGACCATCAGGCCCAGTTGGAAATTATTCAGGCGTTGGTGGAACAGGGGGAAACCAACGGGAAAAAGGTCGCGATCGCCTTCGAGATGTTCCAGCGCCCTTTTCAATCCGTTCTGGACGATTACAGCGCAGACAAAATCGATGCTGACCAGCTACGCCGCGATAGTGAATACGACGATCGCTGGGGCTTTGACTGGGCCTTGTACGAGCCCATCATCAGCTATGGTAAGGCTCAAGCGTTACCGATGTTAGCCGCCAATACCCCCCAGGAAATCACTCGCCAGGTCGCACGCCAAGGATTCGAGGGCCTAGACGAAGCCGCCCTGGCTCAGATTCCGCCAGTTGCAGAAATCAGTCGCGAGAACGAAGAATATCGCGGCTTTGTGGCCAACGTATTCATGGGACATCATGGCCATGGCCATGCCTCTGAAGGCATGGATCCAGAAGCAATGGAAGCTGCTTTCGAGCGATTCTTTTCGGCCCAGGTCCTGTGGGATGAAAGCATGGCTGAAACGATCGCAGAGTTTGCGAAAGAGAACCCAGACTATACCGTCATCGTTCTCGCGGGGCAGGGCCATATCATGCATGGCTGGGGCATTCCAGACCGCGTGGCCCGTCGTCTAGGATCAGCGCTTCAGCAGACAACAGTATTGCTCAATCCCTCCGAAACCATGGCTCAGGGTGGCGAAGGCGATATTGCAGATTATTTCTGGATTAGCCCTTAACCCAAAACCTCTAACAACGGCAGCATCCTTGCTGCCACCTCACGCCTTACTTCGGCACATTCAAAGCTCCGTTCTCCCGCAGCCAAACCTTCTGCTGAGGTGTCAGCCCTTGGGAATCTGTAAACACAGTCCCAACAACGCTCGCTCCCTCCCAACAGGTCCCAGTAAGATTCGCCTCTTCCAAACTGGCATCTCGAAGATTCGCCCCTGAGAGGTCCGCATCCATCAGGCTGGCCCGCTCCAAATTGGTGTTGAACAGCGAGGCCCCAATCAACTTGGCCTGGCGCAAATTCGCTGTGGACAGATCTGCCCAATCCAGTTGAGCACCACTCAGGTCAGCACTATGTAACCTCACGCCAGCAAACTTCCCATTGAGGCAATTGGCGCGGGAGAGATTGGCCTCAGAGAGGTCACAACCCGAAAACTTAGCCTTTTCCAAATTGGCAGCTTCTAGTTGTACAGCCACCCAATTACTTTTATCCCAGCGACTGGCCTGGAGCTTTGCTTCAACCATATCAGCCCAGCTAAAGTCAGCACCAACGCCTTTGGACTGCTGCAAGCTACTGCCCTTGAAACAGCTGTAGCAGCCCTTCGAGTCCTGGAAATCAGCTCCATCAAAGCAGCCTTCTGAGCCATCCATGCGCTCTAGGTCTGCCCCGGTGAAATTGGCATTATTGGCATGGACCCCACGCAAATTCGCTTGCTTAAACAGGGCACAGGTGAGCAGCGATCGCTCCAAATTGGCCCCGGTCAAATTAGCTCCAGTCAAATCAGCCCAGATCAACGTGGCTTCGGTGAAATTCGTCCCTTCACAATGGCTGCCTGCCAACTTGGCAGAACGCATATAGGCCTCTGTAAAGTCTCCCCCTGCAATACTCTGCTGAGACAGTTCGATTCGGCTCAGCTCCTGCTTACGCAGCGACTGAGAAGACGAGATCACTGCCAAGACTTGTTCAGGGGAAAGCTGGGACATAAATTTTTGAGATACAACGAAAGACAGTGTAAACGGTTCAGAATCAAGAAGTTGGGGACATGGCATTCCATGTCCCCACAGCCGTATCAAGCTCCGTCAAGCATCCATGCCTAAGCAGGTTTAACAAAGATTGTCTCACCTTCAATCTTCGTCTCAAACACCGCAAGGGGCTCCTCAGCAGGACCTTCCTTCACAGAACCATCCACGGAAAAGGCAGAGCCATGGCAGGGGCAAACAAAGCTGCCATCCTCCCATTCCACCGAACAGCCCTGATGGGTACAGCGAGCATCTAAGGCAACCACCCCATCGGAGTCTGCGGGGTCCTGAATCACAATCAGTGACCCGGAAGCACTAGCAAACTTTTTAGAGGAAATGGCCCCACCCGTAGCAACTGCTGCAAGGGTACCTACAGAATAGAAGCCATCGGCATCAGGGGTGTCACTAATCTCTGACTTAGGCGACGAAGCGATAGGAGAATCGCTCGTCACAATATTTTCAGTACTGCTGTCCGTAGATTCCTTGCTGGTCTCATAGCTACTAGAACAGGCTGCCAACAAGGTTGGTAGCGAAGTTGCTAATGCCCCCGTTCCGACCCAAGACAGAAATTTGCGACGATCCATAGTTGATGAAGGATTAGAGAAAATTTGAGGAACAGACCATAGCTACACAGACTTCGCTTCGCTCGCCATAGCCTGAACAACAGCCTCGGGCATCGTGACTTCTTCAACAATTAGCGGCTGTCCATTGGGCTGGCGACTGCGATGGCGAATCGCGGTCAAGGCAACCAGAGCGAGATCCGCGGCAACAATTCCAGCAACGACAAGCTGAGAGTCACCCGTGCCAAAGCCGTAGCTATGCAACCCCGTTCCTAGGACGAAGTTAACCCCATACCAGGCCATCAAAACTGCATTGAATGACACTACAGCAGCGACATTGATGCCAAAGTTGCCGATCCAACCCACTAAACGACCATGGAGCGGCACTAGATAGCACAGCAAGGCAATTAAAGCCCAGGTTTCCTTCGGATCCCAGCCCCAGAAACGTCCCCAGGAGAAGTGCGCCCAAATGCCGCCCAGAATGACTCCGGTAGTCAGGAGCAACACTCCCACTTGAAGGGTTCGGTAGTTGAATTGGGACAAGGTTTGCAAACGCTTTTTGACCGTGGGGTTTGCAGGGTTGGCAAACAGGTAATGGCCCAGGGAAACATGACCCAAGCCCATGGCCAGGGCAAAGGCAGCGTAGCCCAAGGTAATCGTCGGAACGTGAATGCTTAGCCAGAAGTTATCGCGCAGCACCGGCACCAGGGGGGCAATACTGGGGTCAAGCACCACTGGCAGGCGATCCGCCAGGAGCAGACAGACCACCGCCACAGGGGAGGCAGAAAGTAGATAGTAACGAGCCTTCTCGGAAGTCAGTTCAAAGATCAGCGCCAATGCAATGACGCCAAAGCTCACCCAAATTACCGATTCGTACATGTTGGTAACGGGAGGGCGATCTGCAATTTGCATACGCAAGATAAAGCCGTAGGCCTCAGTTGCTAAACCAGCCGCTGCTAAACCAATCGCACTCCCGTAAAGTTCTAATGGCTTGAACCAAAGAGAGACTAGCATCACCAAGAAACCCAGGCCAAACATCATCCAAGCTTTACCGAAGGGGTGGAAGTGGTTGTAGAAGACCTCACGGTTAAGAGTGCGATCGCTGGGATAAACCATCGGACTCAGCTCAGCCAAGGACTGCTTCAGCTTGCCACCCAACTGCCCCACATAGTCCATGTGCGCCGCTCCAAAGCGATAGCCCTGCTGCACCTGCTGCTCTAAGGCCATCAACTCCGCAGCCGCCTCAGGGGAATATAGCTCTGCAGCATTCTCAATCGTCACCCAAGTTCCTTTGGCATCGCTGGGATGGGGCACCAGAGGCAGGCTATTGTCACCCACGGTGCGATAGAGCAGAGTAGCGCGGTCTTCAATAGACAGGGCCTCACGCTCCAAGCGCACCAGGTCTTCCCCTGCAATCTCGCGAGCATGGGCTCGATTGATCACCGTGCTTAGGGACTTGGATGACAGCAACTCCTGGAAGCTGAAGTATTTTTGCTCAGGGTTGAGGCCAACTTCTTCCTTGAGCGGGCGATAGCTGAAGAGAATGAAGGGCTCGTTATTCCAGTCGCGATCGTTGAAGGCTAAGGCGAAATAGGTTTGTAGATAGTCCAGCTTGGAGCCATCGGCTTGTTTATAGCTCGAAGAGCCGTGGAGCTTTTGCACGGTTTCCAGAGCCACAGTATCCAGGGGCTTCTTGCGCCCGTCAATTTGCACCGCCAGGGATTGGAGAAGAGCTAAGGGCTTAGCTTGGAACTGGCTGAGTGGAAGAACCAACAGCATCAGGCCAAGGGTAAAGCCGAGTAGGAATTTTAGGAATTTCATTGCGATCGCGCCAGCAGTAATGGATAAAACTTGAATCTTGAATGGGTGGACAAAGACTGTTTGTCTGCCTTCACCCCAGCCAGGGTTAGACAGCAGAGACCGGAGCATCTACAACTGTCGGCTTGGCAACGGCATCCACATTCGCTGGAGCGGAATCAGCGACAGCACCAACCGCTTTTTCTTCTGGCAGCGCCGCCTTAAGATTTTTCATGGCGCTGCGTCCGTAGAAGATGACCGCTGTCCCCACAACGACCATCAATGAGCCCAACCAGGTCAGCCCTGTCACCCACCAGGGCTCTCGCTTCACTTGCAGAGTGGACTGGTTAAGGTCACCAGGATTCCAAGACGCCTGGGCAATTTTCCAGCCCTGATACCAGGTGGGATGGTTCATCCAAACGCGACGGCTCTCTTGCGGACCAGCCTGAATATCATCCAGACGAATTTGGCTGGTCCACATGGCCACGGATTCGCTGCCTTCGTTGCGCTCCACAATGAAGTCTTCCAGCTTGACGCCAAAGGGCAACTCCAACATCTGGGCGCTAAAGGAAGCAAAGTAATTGCCCGAAGCATCAGTCAGGGTCGTAGCCTCGCCCCAGGGTAGCCATTGCTGCGAGCCATCGGGAGTGGCAACCAGCAGCGCAGGATCACCCTGCACATCTTCGTCAGCCGGTACCTCAACCATTTGGCGATCAATTGCAGCATGGTCCAGGCTATCAGCCAGGCTAATCCGGAAGTCAGCCCAGCCAGGAATAACCGATTCGCTGGCCTCGAAAGGACCAGATTTGAAGCCCTTTGAAGAGCTCGCCGCATAAAAGCGATTCCCGTCAGGCGCAATCACAACGCGAAAGTAATCCTCCAACGGTTGCGGTTGCACCTCATAGCTCAAGCTCACCAGGCCTAGCGCTTCAGCATCTAAAGGGTCTCCTGCCACCGTCGTCTTGACCGGCTGAAAGCCACCCTGGGCAAAAACGAACCAGCGCGCTTCACTGACAGTCTCGCCGTTTGAGTCTCCCTGGCGCAGAGCCAGTTGGAGCACAGGGTTATTAAAATTGTCCGACGCCGTCTCAGGCTGATTGTTGCTGTTGAGGCGGAAATCAGGCCAAACCTGGGTAATGAGCATCTCGCCGCCATTGGGCAGCGGAATCAACTTACCCTGGCTGTTCTCCACATCCAGCATCTCGCCGCTGTCTAGACGTAGCGTTCCAAATTTGGGAAATTCAGCAGCCTTGGGAGGAGCAGCCAACATGGCTTCTAGCTCAGTATTGGAGCTGGCCTGCTGGAGCTGTAGGGTTGCAGGACCAACCGAGACTTCGCTGTAGGCTGCAGGGGCAACCGCGAGCCAGCGCTCCAAGGTTTGATTCATGCGATCGCTCTGCAACTGCAGCTTGACCGCCGGATTAGCCACATCACCTTGCTCAGCAAAGCTCGTGGTCTTAATCACGTTGTCGCTGTAGCGCACCAGCTCCAGGTCACCCACCTGACTGGGAGAAACGGTTTGGTCTGGCTTAATGAACAAATCAAATTGCTGCTCTTGACCATCTGGTCCAACAAAATCCAGCAGCTCACCTTCCACTCGCACAAGATTGTTTGCGCCCTGGTCCGTGCGCAGCAGCAGCATCCCCTCCGTACTGATGTGAATCACCGCAGCCGAGCCCGCAATCAAGACCACTAGACCAAAGTGAGTCAGGGCAAAGCCAATCTTTCGGGGGCCGCGCCAGGGATAGCGGGAGAGAGCTGATACCGAAAGGTTCACCGCCAACAAAAACATCAGTGCCCCAAACCAATGACTCTTATAAATCAGGTTCTGCACCGTGGGCGACCCTACTTGAGATTCGTAAAAAGTCGCCCCGACCAAAACACCAATGATGGCCACTAACAATGGCACAGCTAACTGAATAGAGCCCAACAGATGCTGGAGCTGCTTCAGGATTTTGGGATGGGCATTGTTAGATGAGGCAACCATAAAAAACCTGTAACGGAAGGAATCGCAAACATTGCGAGACCGATAGGTTTCATAGAATCGTCTCCGTTCAGATTGAACTGTATCTGCCGATACTCGCACTTTTGACAATGTTCTGGATGCTGTCCTCAACAGCCCTAAGCAACGGCTAGACAGGCCTTTTAGAGCATTCGTTCAAAAATGCAATCAGCGAATTCAACTAAAGCATTCAACGCATAAAGTCCAATACGGACAATTTAACAGCAATCAAATTAAGGCTAATTGTGAGCCACATCACGGGTTTGGAAGCACATCTTAATCCTCTCAAAGCATTGTGAAACCTTACTTATAAGGTTCAGATAAAGAATATAGAGTACCGAGTTAGGTCGGGGAATGATGACATCTAGACGTGCCATCTGATTTCTGTAATGAAAAAGCTATTTGCTTTACCTCTCCTTGCATCCTGCTTGATGGGCTGTGGCACCCCCATGGAGGAACGGAGCCTACATGATGATGCTTTGGACATGGCCAAGCGCTATGTCAAAGATCAGGGCGGCGATGTGGATCTAGCACGGATGTCTTCCTCGCTCGATGATCTCAATGGCGATTACCTAGATGACGTATTTGTCTACATCTGGGATGAGCCTCAAGTTTGTACGGGCCAGGGTTGCACCATGCTGGTGTTTGAGAATAAGGGCAACCGCCTCAAGCTAGTTTCAGATATTCGTAATGTGCATGTCCGCCTAGGCACCCGTCCAGGAGAGTCGGACTGGTCAACGTTGGTTGTGGCCAGTAAAGATGCTATGGGCAAAGACCATGTTGGGGGAGAACCAGC
>CALLPZ010000166.1 GCA_938015405.1 uncultured Pseudanabaenaceae cyanobacterium | reverse complement strand
ACCGTCATGTTGATTGAAGATCAAGAGCTGCGCGAACTCTACGCCGCAGCCAGTACAGAACATTTGGATAATCTTGAGGCCGGTGTGCTGTGCCTGGAGAAGGCTCCGAGTGGCACTTGCGGAATGAAGGATCTGTTGCGGGAGATCCATTCCCTCAAGGGGGATTCTCGCATGCTGGGCGTGGAAAATGGGGAGTCCTTAGCGCAGCTCGTGGAAGCGCTCCTGAAGCAAGTGGCTGCAGGCCAATCTGAGGTGACGCCGGAATTTGGCGATCGCCTTTACCTGGGCTTGGATGCACTGCGTGAAATCGTGCGTGAGGCTGTGAATGGTATTCCAGTCGAAGTGGATTTACTTGCGGTCATGGCTAAGTTGATGGAGGCGACGGTTGTAGAGACACCCTCTGCTGCTGCCTCGATTGAGGCTATGGTTGAGCAACCTGCGGAGGAGACGAACCTGTCCGTTGAACCGAATGCAGATGCAGCGCTGAATGCGGTGGCGGATTCCGCTTCCATCACAGAAGCCGGTCTGACCGAGGTTGATCTGCCTGCAGCAGCAGATCTCGTTGAAGCTGATTTACAGGCTGAAGCCTCACTGACGGTGGATGCCTTGGAAGCCACCCTTGAAACGGAGGCGGTGTCGGATACCTTGGCCACACCCGTGGAGGACATTGTTGCTCCCGCGATAGCAACAGATGAGCAATCAACTGTGGCAGCTAATGTCGCAGTATTGTCTCACCAAGCAGCGGCCTCTGAGGGAGTTGAGATTCCGGCTGTGGAAGAACCCACGCCAGAACAGGCTGCCCTGGCAGAAGCATTTTTGAAGCTCGCGGGTGAAATGTCATCGGACAATGCATCCTCCGATGTGGATGAGCAAGGAGCGATGGCTTCGTTACTGGCGATGACCTCGCTGGAAACAGAGACTGTCGCGCCAGTGCGGACAGAGCAGAGCATCGCTGATGTCGCTGCTCCTGCCGATCCTTGGGATGCGGTGGAGAGTCTGGTGGGCGATGAGCCTAACCCTGCATTAGAGATCATTCCAGAGCAGGACTCCATTCTGGCTGAGCCGGTCGAGCTGTCCATTGATGCTGCTGACAATGTTGAGGGCGTGGGCGAGACCTATGCTGGCTTCATTGATGATGAACTGCGAGGTCTATATGAGGCAGCCAGTGCAGAGCATCTTGCGACCCTAGAAATGGGCTGCCTGCAGTTGGAGAAGTCTCCCGAGGACTTCAGTCAGTTCAAGGAATTGCTGCGAGCAGCTCACTCCCTTAAGGGAGATTCGAGGATGTTGGGAGTTGAGGATGCGGAATCGCTGACTCACCAGTTGGAGACCCTGCTCCAGGAGATTGAGCAAGGCCAGCGCTCAATTACGCCAGCTTTATGCGATCGCCTCTACTCCGGTATTGATAGCCTCCGGCAAATTGCCCATGGTGCAGTCCATGGCCCATCCCCCCAACTGACCTTGGAGGCAATGATGTCTCGGCTCATGGGAGCCGAAGATGCGGTGGTGGAAGCGACCCTAGAGGCTACGGGACTAGCCGTTGCTGAAGTAACCTTGACCACAGACTCCATGTCCGTAATCGAGGGGGGAGAACCTGTTGCATCCCCGATGCTGGATGCCTTAGTCAAAGAGCCACTTCTCGCTGAACAACCTCAACCGGCTGTAGAGCTGGAGCAGCCTAAGGCCAAGGCTGCCCCGACTCCGGTGGAGAAGCCTGTCGCTGCAACTGGTGCGGACACAATTCGTGTCGCCTCTGACAAGCTCGACAGCTTGGTTACCCAGGTGAGTGAACTGGCCGTGACCAAGCGGCGCATCGTGGAATGGTCTGACCAAGCCACCGCCATGCTAGATCTCTGGGAAGGTTGGTCCCAAGAGGCCTTTAGCCAGCGCAATATCTTTAGCCGCATTCAGGAAGAGCTGGAACCCGAGACTGCTCAACTGTTAGCCAGCCTGCAGGAGAAAAACCTGCGCAAGGTTGAAGCGCTAGGAACCTTGGCCCAGCGCTTTCGTAGCCAAACCTCTGAAGGAGGCGCTCGCCTGGATGCCATCTCCAATGACTTGGAAGCGGGCATTCTTAATCTGCGAATGCTGCCTCTGTCGAATGTCTTCAACCTCTTTTCTCGCATGGTCAGAGACTTGTCTAGGCAACAAAAGAAAGATGTCGAACTGCTGATGGACGGTGGAGATACTCCTGTAGACAAGCGCATCCTTGAGGAAATCAAAGATCCGCTGAGTCACCTCCTGCGCAATGCGATTGATCATGGCATTGAGCAACCGGAGGAACGAGTGAGCCGGGGCAAAGCAGCCCAAGCCAACCTGAGCTTACGAGGCTTCCAGCGGGGCAGCAGTATCGTTGTGGAGATTAGCGACGATGGACGAGGTCTCGACCTGGAGAAGATTAAGCAAACTGCTCTGAAACGTGGCTTAGTCGATGAGTCTGCCCTGGCTCAAATGAGCATTCCTGAGGTTCATGCCCTGATTTTTGAGCCTGGATTCTCGACCACAACTGCCGTAACCGCAATCTCTGGACGCGGCGTGGGCATGGACGTCGTGAAAACGAATATTGAGCGCTTGAAAGGCTCAATTGTGATTGACTCCAAGCCGGGAGAAGGCTGCACTTTCCGGTTGACCCTTAACCCCAGCCTCGCTACCACGGATGCGCTTATTTTAAGCGTCAACCAGGTCTCCTATGCCCTGCCGATTGAGTCTGTAGATCGCATGGTGACTGTTGCTCGAGAAGACATCTTCACGATTCAAGGAAACCTGGCAGCCACTATTGCGGGGGAAGCTGTTTCTGTGGCTTGGCTCAGCGATCTGTTGGACTTGCCTACGCGAGTGCCAGACTCGGCGAAAGAGGCTGAGCAACTGTCTCAGAAGATTTCCTGTGTAGTGGTGCAGGTGGGTTCTGAGAAGATTGGTCTGTTCGTGGATGAGCTTCGAGATCAGCAGGAAATCTTGCTGAAGCGCCAGAGTAAATTACTCAAGCGGGTTCGCAATATTGCTGGAAGTACGATTTTAGGGAATGGCGAAGTTTGCCTAGTCTTGAACCATCAAGATCTATTCTTGACGACGCTTAAGCATAATGGTGCAATTGAAAAATTTGATAAACTTTCTGCCTCTCTCGAACAGAAAACTAGGATTCTTCTGGTCGAAGACTCTTTGCCGATTCGAACTCAAATGAAGCGAATTTTAGAAGGGGCTGGATATCTCGTTACTGCAACTGTTGACGGGCTTGATGGGTACAATACGCTTAGATCGGAAGAGTCTAGCTTTGATGCCATTATTTCTGATGTAGAAATGCCTAATCTTACGGGATTAGAGTTGGTTGAAAAAATTAGAACCCACTCTGAATATGATGACTTGCCATTCATCCTTATCACCACCTTAGCCAAAGATGAGGATAAGAAAAAGGGCTTTGATGCAGGAGCTAATTCCTACATTACTAAAGGTGATTTTGATCAAAATCTCCTACTTAACACTTTACAAGGTTTGATTCGGTCATGAGCGATGCAATTAAAGTCGTTTTGGTAGAAGATTCAGCTGTGGCACTAGAAATCCTAGAGCGCTTGATTGACTCTTCCGATGAAGTTGACGTTGTGGGTACTGCCCGTGATGGTGCAGCTGGCCTACAGATGATTGAGCAAAAGCAGCCAGACGTTATCTGCACTGACTTGCAGATGCCCAATATGGATGGCTTAGAGTTCACTCAGCAAGTGATGACCAAGTTTCCTCGCCCCATTTTGGTGGTGAGCAATATGGTTGGACCCACTGAGGTTGATAACATTTTTAATCTGATGCAGGCTGGCGCATTAGATTTCTTTCCCAAGCCTTC
>CALLPZ010000165.1 GCA_938015405.1 uncultured Pseudanabaenaceae cyanobacterium | reverse complement strand
CTGAGACGATATTGCAATGGCTGTTGAATAGCAGCGGGTGGCTTCCACTGGGATTGCAGGTAAGACTGCACAGCTCGAGATTGACTATTGGCTGGGAGGGGGCTGGCTACGGTGACCTGAGGGGCTGGGGGCGCTGCGGGGGCAGCGGATGTCTCCATGTCTGGCTCAGGGCTAATAATCGCAGCGGGTGGCTTGGCTACAGCGCTGGGGGGCTGACCGACCCGGCTGGCCGTTGAGGTACCCACTGGGGCAGAGGCCACTGCACTATCAATGGGGCTACTGTTTCCTTCTGCATCCGCTGTGGTCTTGGCTGCTTCGCTAGGGAACGCAGCAATCTCAGTATTGGGTTGCTCCGTTAGGGGAGGTGCTGAAAAGTCTTCTTCTGCTATGTCATTGGCCGATGTCGAAACAGTGTAGTCCTCCAATAGAGGGCTATCCACTGCCTGTGGGGCGGTTGCGATCGCAGGCAACTCATTAGAAGGTTTGGAATTATCAATAAGATTGCCACCGCCAGAAACCTGGCCCTGGCCTGGGGAAGCAACCTCTGCTTCTGTACCTACTGTTGAATCTGCTGGAGGACTGACTGAGCTTGGGGTGTTAGCGGTTGTTGTCGGGAGGCCTGCTTGGAGGTCGCCACTGGGGAGAGTCGGTGTTGCAGGCGGAAGGGGAATTTGTCCTAGGTCACTTGGCATGGGGGTGGGGAAAGTGACATCGGGAGGAAGAGCCGGGGGGTCACTCGGGGGAGTGGCTTGCTCATCCTGAGGTTGGACGAAGGGGTTATTAAAAGGCGCATCACCATCTTGGGCTTGGCTAGTGATGGGTGGGCCGCTGGCGGTGGGAAAGCTGCCAAAGGCGCTGTTGACATCGGCATTGGGAGGGGGAGCTCCCTCGGTTGCAGGATTGATGCTTTCCATTGCAACCTGTTGCTCAACGCCGCTTAGGCGCTGGCTGAGAATATAGCCACCTAAGCCAGTTGCGCCCAGGGCTACCATAAGGCTCGCGGCGATTCTGCCCCAGGTTGGCATGACAAAATCGTCTTTGCCGCCGGGTAGGACGCGCAGTCTCGCCTTGCTTTCAGGGAGGGCAAGGGTTTCAGTTTGCCACTGGTCCAGTACGGCTAACAGATCGGCAAGTTGGAGCGTGGAGAGCTGCATCTGGCGAGGACTGATGCTATCGCTGGGGCTGTAGTTGAGGTTGTGACGCAGTAGGCCGAGGGCTTCTAGGGAAAATTGGCTACTACTGCCATTTGAGGCGGATGGTGCTGTTGCCTTGGGGGTTGATGAGGTTAGAGCTGGATCGCCTTGGGAGCCTGCCGGAAAGGTGGATTGACCTGCCAAAACCAGTTCGCCTAAGCCCTGTTGTACATAGGCTTCTACGACTTTGTGGAGCTCCTCGAAGCAGGGGCGATCACCGGATAACCAAACCACAGGGGCAATGCCACCCTGGGCACCTAGGAGGGACAGCCGGAATTGTTCATCGCGCAGCACCTCTTGCCCAGTCCAGCGAGACAGGGGGGAGCGCTTGCCGCTGAGATCCAGGGTCCAGGATTCGGAGCTATAGCGATGGTTAACGTTGGACATGTGTTTTTCGGCGGTTGTCTCAGCGGAGTGCCAGCTTAGGGCTGCTGATGGATCGTCTAGTCAAGCGATGGAGGGTGACTGGGGCTTGCCCACGGCGCGACTGGCCACCAGTTTCGCGAGGGTTTAAGTCTCGCTAGGAGCAGCCTGGGCCCGATCTAGTAATGCGAGCCAGAGGCGACGGCGGCCTCCGCTACTGCCGTAGAACAGCAGGTCAATGAGTAGCTTGAGAGCCAGATCAGTGAGTTGTGGCACCTCAGCCTCGGCATCTGCCATGCGCTCTTCGTAGAAGTTGCAAAAGCGATCAAGGTAGTCTCCCAATAGCGCTGCTGCGTAAGGAGGCTTGCCCTGAGCAGTGAGCTGTTCTAGACATTCGATCGCCTCGCGAATGGTCGCTTGGTGATGGGAGGCCAGGTGGGCACTAATGAGCACTAGGGCCCTGGCTTCCTCAATGTCGAGCTTCTTCCGACCGCCGCTGCTTTTGCGCAGGGGATTGGATTGGCGCAGCCGCCAGAGACCGACTCGATCAGAGATTATCTCCGAGAGTTGAAGGTCTTCGGCCGCTTGGAGCATGGCTTCGGAGCCAATATTGGCAATCGACTCCAGGGCTAGCAGAACGAGGTCAAGCTGAGCCTTGATGCTATCGAGCTGTTCAGGCGTGGTCGCTGGGGCCGGGAGGTCCTGGAGCGACGGCACGACTGTTAGGCGGGGGGGAGCCATGGGCCTTCAGGATAACGGAGCAGTCGATGGGATGGGGAGGGGTTACGGATCTGGTAACGCTCGCTTCCCGCTGAGATGACCTGACTGAGATGAATTTAGATCAGCAGCTTAGCTCGAGTCTGTTGCCTGGAGGGTAATCCAGGTTCTGGATTAAAGTATTGCGGCGCGATCATAATTCATCCCAGCCTACTTGACGGCGGAGTTTCCAGGGTAGTTGCCTGGGAGGTTGTTTGAAAAAGGCCAGTAGCTGTAGCGGCGAGTCTCATGAGAGCCACTGACTTACGCAAGCTTGAGCTTAAATCTTCTGGTGGTGGCTCCACATTTGAGGCTAAGCCGAATTTCCCAACAACCTCTGGGTGAACGCTTTATAGGTCCGCGAACTAAGCGAACTCGTCTTGGTCCTCCTCAATTGCGTTTTGCTCGGGGGAGGTGAGGGGGACTTCGAGGGATGCAAGATCTGCCAAGGAGAAATTTTCCAGCTTGGCGGGTTGCTGTAAGGGAGGCAGGCTTGCCATTAAGTTGGAAACCTGGGAAAT
>CALLPZ010000164.1 GCA_938015405.1 uncultured Pseudanabaenaceae cyanobacterium | reverse complement strand
AACGAGGAATCCCCCGAAGGCAACGGCCACTTCATGGCCCAGGAATGGCTCCTACTCGCCGTCAATGCCTACAACAACGCCCTCCGCTTCCGCACCCTGCAAGTGGCCCCCGGCAGCTACGCCTCAACCCAAAACAACCTAGGCACAGCCTACTGGCAACTCGCGAACCAGGAAGGGCAACAGGCCTCAGCCGGTAAAGAGTACTTGCAACTCAGTATCCGAGCCTACGAAGCCGCCTTGAAAGCAGCAGACTTCCTCCAAGGCCAAAACATGTTGGCCCAGCTCAACTTCGACCCCTTCGCGACCCACAGCAACACTGGCCTCGTCCACTACCAACTGGCGACGGACTTTGCAGCAGACTTTGCCGATGAAGCCCAACAACAGCACCTAGACAAAGCCCTCACCCACCATGTCCAAGCCATGACTGGCTGGAAAGAAAAGCCTGAGCTGTATGACCCAGCAATAACGGTACTCGTCCAGACCATCCAGCGTTGCTACGAGAAATGGGGTAGCAGCGGCCAAAATCGTGCCCTAGGCCTCGTACCCGGCGAACTACTGCCCGAGCTTCTCCCCAAGCTGTAGCATCCACCTGCAGAGTTCATATATCAGTCCTCAGGGCGGGTTCTTCCCGCCCTTTTTGTGTTTTGCCATTGCGAATGAGACTGGAAGCGGAGATGGGCTGAAAGCATTGAAAGGCTAAAGCTTTTTGGTCAGGGGTATTGAGGCAATGCATATGCCCCCTGCCTCCGCTGTTGATTTATCTGGATATTCCAAATTATCAACAGAGTCCTCCTTCAATGAGCCCTCCCCAATGAAAGCGGCTCATAACAGCTGGGATGCACAACGAGAGAGAAACAAACGCACAGCGCTCTGGGCCGAGGCTATCTAAACTACGGCGACTGGACTACTACCGCCCACGCAACTCGAGGCACTGGAACGTAGATTCAGCAAAATATTCACACTCTCCACACCACAACAGCGCCAAACCCAGCAACATTGACCACCACCCTCAACAACGGTCACTGAAGCGACTCATTATTTCCCCTGGGGAGCAGTGAACCATCAGGAAACGCTGTCCTGCCCTACGGCTGGCCGTCTGTTTTTTGAGGGGCGAATTCCACGGATTGGCCGCTTGCCTCTAACCTGAGTTCGACAAATTTAAGCCTGGCTTGGCTCTGCTGCCGTGAGCTAAAGTTCACGGCTAAAAGCTTAAGTCCGTTAAAACGGACTGAACAGCCCACCAGCTAGGGTTACAGCCCACTTTAGTGGGCTTCCGCTCTTAGGATGGGAATTTATTCCCAGACTGCTTCGCAAGTGCTTTTTCGAGCTGTCGAACTCAGGTTGCCTCTACGAACCCAGCCCCTAGGCCAAACAACCTCAGCCTCCAAACAGCCAACCGATACAGTAGACAGTCCAAAAACTGACCCCCAACTAACTCACCTCATCTGGCCCTAGCCAACGCACTAGCAACACTTAACTGGCATCAGCACACTAATCGTTCCCCTCCAAGACAACCAACAGAGCCATAAATCTGCCCAAACGACCCCCGAGAGCCCAAAACACAATGGAGGTTAGACCCCCCAGAGGGGAAGACCCCAGGTACATCACCCCGCATGGGCGATCGCAAATGCCGCACATTCCCAATCAAAGGTATTACTTATCGAGCGGCGCAATTGAGCTTGTGTAATCCCCAAACACACAACCGCAACTCCACCTAAACCGTTCGCACAGAAAGGCTCCGACAGCGACCTATGCACCAGGCCGAATCCCCCAGCTTCACCACCGAAATCGCCCAACGCTATGACCTCCCGCCTAGCATCCGTATTCGCAACTACTGCGACAACGAGCAAGAGCTAAGCATCACCGTCACCAGCGAAGCCGCAGCCCACCGCCAATGGCTACGCATCCATAATCTCAGCCGTGCCGCCGAGCGCCTGGACTGCCTCTGGCTCCGCATTGACATCGAAGGCCGAGACGAGCCCTACCGTCGCTGTCCCCTCGAATGGGCACTCTTCTTTGGCTGTGACGACATGCCTCGCCCCCTCCTCAATCGCAAAAGCGAACGCGGTTAAAAGCGATTAATGACTCTCAGCCGTTGAACCCTGCCCGCAATTAGTCAGACGCAGCACATCATCCCTGCCGCAAAGCTAAGCGCAACAAATTCAACGCTTCCAACGCCGCCCGATCGCGAATCACCCCACGCTCTCGCTGGCCAAACTGGCATTTCACCGCCTTAATCGAACCATCCGGCCCAGCTACCCCGATGTACACCAACCCAACGGGCTTCTCATCACTCCCGCCCCCCGGCCCGGCAACCCCCGTAATACCAATCCCCCAACTCGTCTTCAGCGCCGCTCTAACCCCCAGAGCCATCTGCTCAGCCACAATCGCACTCACCGCCCCCTGGCTCTCCAAGGCTTCCGTCTCAACCCCCAGCAAATTCTGCTTCACCGAATTGTCATAGGAAATAACCCCGCCCCAGAAATAGGCAGAGCTCCCCGGCACATCAGTCAGCTTCTGCCCCAGCCCACCGCCTGTGCAGGACTCTGCAACCGCCAAAGTCTCACCTCGCCCCAGAAGCAGCTCACCCACCACCGTCGCCAGGGTCTGCTCATCGGCACCAAAGTAATGCTCACCGCCAATCACCTCTAATTCCTGAGCGACCGGCTCAATCAAGGCCTCTGCTTCCGCCTCCGTCTCAGCCCGGGCCGTGACCCGCAGCCGCACCTCTCCATCGCCGGCATAGGGTGCAACCGTCGGATTCTCCCGCTCGAAATAAGGAATGACCTGCTCCGCCAGAGTCGATTCTCCAATGCCGTGGAACTTTAGCGTCCGACTCGCAAACGTCCCCTGGCTCCAGCCCCGCTGCTTCAACCAAGGCATCGAAGTCTCCGTCCACATGCGCTTCATTTCCCGAGGCACCCCCGGAAACGTCATCATGATTAATCCAGGTCTGGCCTCCCAAATCATGCCCGGGGCAGTACCGCTGTTATTGGGCAGCAACTCAGCCCCCTGAGGCTGGAGGGCCTGCTTGAAGCTACTGGCTGTAGGCATCTTGCCTAGACTGGCGTACTTCTTGCGAATGTCTTCCACCACATCTGGCCATTCGTGCAACTGGGCTTCAAAGAAGTCTGCAATGGTTTCCGTTGTTAGGTCATCAGGAGTAGGGCCGAGGCCACCCGTGAAGAGGATCAACCGAGAGCGCTCACAGGCGATCGCTAAGGCCCGCTGGATCCGGCTGGGATTATCACCCACAACGGTTTGGTAGTAATGGGGAATGCCCAGGGCTGCTAACTGCTGAGCCAAGTAACGCGCATTGCCGTTGAGAATATCCCCCAACAGCAGCTCCGTTCCTACGCAAATGACTTCTGCTGCGCCTTTACCGTTGCCCACGACCGCTCTCGCTGAATTTCTGTGGTTTCTATCCTACTGGTTTAGGCCAAAAACGTTACGTCTGCTTTAGTCCGTCGAACCTGTAAACAGACCGAAGACTCGAATAAATGCGATCGCCACCCAGGCTTTTGAGCTTCACGATGGGAGCTTGCATTGCGATCGCTTCTCCAGGCATCCCTCTTTAAACGGATTAGGGGCGAAGCACTTAGCAGGTTAATCCAGGTCTTCCCCCCAGAATCCTTACCCAGCACTTCGCCCCTACAGGCAAATCATCAAGACCCAACTCACTTAGTCAGGCTTACGCAAACGCCTACTCCTTAGCCTGACGACTAGACCGGCTGGCCTGCCATCCCGTATAGCTCAGCAACACCGTTGCTCCCGCAGCATAGGCATAGCCGCTGGGAATACCAGAGAAGGCCATTGCCAAACTACCCACCCACAGGGTCAAGCAATAAATCACTAACACCGTGGAGCGATGAGACAAGCCAGCCTCCAGCAAACGGTGATGCAAGTGGCGCTTATCTGCAATAAACGGCGAGTCACCATTGCGCAACCGCTGGAAGATCACTGCTGACATATCCAAAATGGGAATCGCCAAAATCAAGTAAGGCAATAGCACTGCAACCGTCGTCACACTCTTGACCAAGCCAATTACACCCACACCGGCAAGGGTAAAGCCCATAAAGTAGGCTCCACCATCACCCATAAAGATCTGGGCTGGATTGAAGTTATAGCGAAGAAAGCCCAAAGCACCACCTGCCAAAGCCGCCGCAATAATTGCCGCTGCAGGCTGATTCATAAACAGGCAAACGATCAGCATGACCACCGCAGCGATGCCAGAGACGCCAGCCGCTAAGCCATCCAGACCATCAATCCAGTTGATGGCATTGGCCATGCCCACTAACCAAATTGTAGTGATAGGAAGACTTAGCAAAGCCGGAAAAGCCACTAAGCCGTAGGCAGGGATGGTCACAAAATCAATACGAACTCCCGCTTGCCAAGCCAGCGAAGCAACAATGATTTGTAGAAACAGGCGACTGAAGGGCGACAGATTGAAGAGGTCATCTGCCAAGCCGATCGCGAAGAATGCAACGCCCCCAATGACAACGCCCAGAACCTGGGACATCTTGTCAGGTGGCAGCATTTCAAACCCCCGCAGACTCCAAATGGCTGCAAGTGCCAGCATCGTGCCGCAAAAGATAGAAACACCACCCAGTCGAACCATGGGCTGCTGGTGAACCTTGCGATGGTTGGGTTGGTCAACCCGGCCACTGCGAAGCCCCCAGGAACGAACCAGGGGTGTCATGCCAAGGACCACCAAGGCGGCGATACCAAAGGCGAAGAGATGATAGAGCTGTACGGGCATTAGCACTCAAGGGGTAACGGCTAAAAACCAAAAACCTGACGAATGTCGCTGATGCATAAACCCTGAACATCAAGCTTTGAATTTCAAAGCATTGACGGCAACGAATCCAGCAACGGTAGCCAGCCCTGGTAAGTCAGACGGGAGAAGAGAACACAATAAGTTTTATGTCCACGCCATTCCCACGAACCTTACTCAAGCTATGTGAACTAGCGTGAAGTCGTAGCGACAATACATTAGCTCAAAAGGGACGGACTGTACATCGAGAGAACACTCAGCCCAAACCTTCATCGTTAGTAGGTTTGAGCGATTTTATAATTCAGGAACAATGGCGCAAAATCACCCGCTGCTTGGGGTCCAGAGCCCTTGACAAGGGGCAACAGAGCGCATGGTTAGCGTTCCCAAAACATAAAGGCGATGGACTTCTAAGATTAGGAGTCCATCGCCTTTATGTGGGGATTCAGACAATTTGGAGAATCACCCCAGAGTCGTCCTATCTACGTGGATTTCCGCGAGTTTGCGGGTTCCAGTGGGTCTAGTTCGGAGCAACAAACGCTATCTATGAGGACTAGACCAAGGCAGCCTGGCGAGAGCCCAAGTGAGGATAGAGAGGGAAGCGGGAGCAGAGAGCAGCGACGCGATCGCGACATTGTTGCTCGATGGCACTGTCTTCGGGGTTCTGCAGGCGATCGGCAATGATATTGGCGATTTCCTTGAACTCTTCCACACCCATACCTCGGCTGGTCATGGCAGGGGAGCCCAGTCGCAAGCCACTGGTGACAAAGGGAGACTCAGGGTCAAAGGGGACAGTGTTCTTATTCGCCGTGATGTTGACAGCACTCACTAACATGTCCGCAACCTTGCCCGTCATATTGACGGAGCGCAGGTCAACCAGAACCAAGTGGTTATCTGTGCCATCGGAAACAGTCTTGAGACCGCGCTCCTGAAGCTGTGCCGCTAGCGCCTGGGCATTGGCGATGACATTGGCAGCATAGTCCTTGAACTCAGGTTTGAGCGCTTCACCAAAGGCCACAGCCTTAGCTGCGATGACATGCTCCAAGGGACCGCCTTGGCTGCCAGGGAAGACAGACTTATCGAATTTCTTACCCAGGTCTGCATCGTTGGTCATGATCAAGCCACCACGAGGACCCCGCAGAGTCTTGTGGGTGGTGGTGGTGACCACATGGCAGTGGGGGATGGGATTGGGGTGGAGGCCAGCGGCCACGAGACCTGCAATATGGGCGATGTCGGCCATCAAGTAAGCACCCACTTCATCTGCAATTTCGCGGAATTTGACGAAGTCAATGGTGCGGGGATAGGCAGAGTAGCCGCAGATCATCAGCTTGGGCTTTTTCTCCAAGGCGATCTTACGAATCTCGTCAAAATCTAGCTGCTCAGTCTCTTTGCTGACGCCATACTGGACCACGTTGAACCACTTACCGGAAACGTTCACGGGGGAACCGTGGGTCAGGTGGCCACCATGGGACAGATCCATGCCCATGATTGTGTCGCCTGGCTTAAGCAGAGTCAGGAAGACAGCGAAGTTTGCCTGGGCACCGGAGTGGGGCTGAACGTTGGCATGGGCTGCGCCAAACAGCTCCTTGATGCGGTCGATGGCGATTTGCTCGACCTGATCGACAAATTCACAGCCGCCGTAGTAGCGCTTATTGGGCAGGCCTTCGGCGTACTTATTGGTGAGGCAAGAGCCCTGGGCAGCCATAACTGCCGCAGAGGTGAAGTTCTCGCTAGCAATGAGTTCCAAATGATCGCGCTGGCGGCCTAGCTCATCGCCAATGAGGTTTGCGATCGCCGGATCGCTCTCTTGCAAGAAGTCAAAGTTAGTCTTGGTCACAAAACCCGTCCCAGGTATCAATCAAAAAGCAATAGCTCATCATAACAGTGGCTCCCAGGGAGATTGCCAAGCCCTCTCAAGCTTTAACCAAAATGCAAAAATCATCGGGAATCTTATGGTGCTGTTTCACATCTAAGAACGCCAAATTTGTTGCTTTACCGTTGGCCTAGGCTATGAGTCGGACGGCAAGAGAACAAAGCCAAGACGTGATGAACTGGGACTCGGAATTGCGCATCAGTTCAAGGGCTTCGACAGCACCAATTTTATTTGCGTCCTCTCTCCGGGAGTCCTTTGAAATAAAAAAAGCTGCACCCCAAACAGAAGGTGCAGCTTTCTCAATCAATAATTTGCAATCACAGGCTCAATCACGCTAACGCAGCTTGCTGCTACCAAATAGCAAACTCTCACTCATGGGGTAGTAAGTTGCCCAGCGCTTAGCATTAGGCTGGCCACGCCACTGGTTACGGCTCACATTCAGCGACAGGATAGGCGTCTCCAGACCACCAGCATTCCCGGTCACCGTGACATTCACCTCGGTCACCAAAATGTCATTGTCAAAACTGCGCTGGGCGGCAGCACGGACAATTTGCTCGGCACGACGCACCAGGGTCGAATAGCTATTGCTAGGACCATTGTCGATAGACACTGCGAGTTGAGCCACATAGGCCTGAGCAGGCGCAGGCTGAAGCAGCGTAGGCAAAGCAGCCAGTCCCAAGCCGAGGCCAGCACTCAGAACGAGGGTCGCAGCGGTTTGACGGAGCTGAGTGGGTAAATGTGCCATGGGTATCTAATGGGAAGGTGGAGCAATGAACGCAACGAAACGGACTGGGGCAAGAGAAGGCCCAAATGAAGGCCGCGAGAGGCGAAAGACTGCTGTCTGTTCTAACAAACCCAGGGATTTTTGTGGGTCTGAGCGAGATGATGTTTGAGAATGCAGCCCTGAAATTGTCTCCTCAGCATAGGCTTTAACGCTTTTCAAGACGGGAGTAACCCCTTCTTGCGGGCCAAGCTCAGCCTAGGGCCAAGATGAAATATCTCCGCTAGAAACGAGATGGCATTGAATCTTTAATAGCCGGCAACCTTCCAAGAAAAGATGTTCCCGCAAATCATCAACGTGCTCTTTCTACGGTAATTCGAGCCCTGGCTTGGGCAAATTGTCCAGCAATGGGCACAATCGAATCTCTAAATTACAGGCCGATCCGGGAAATTTCCGGTAAAACCTTATATAACTAATCGGACTGTCGCTAAGGACCGATGAAATCACCATTCAGTTCCCGATGGGCTTTTCGACCACGTTCCCTCAGTAGTCCGTGGTTCGGTATTGGCAGACAGGTACCTTCATCCAAAGAGACTCTTTGACCCCATGGCTAATCAGTGGGCGATCGCCATCGGCATCAACAGCTACCGTTCCTTCCAGTCCCTGAGATTTGCTCAGCAAGACGCGGAGGCACTGTGCCGCCATCTCATCGACTCAGGCATCACCGCAGCAGAAAACTGTCTGCTATTGACCACAGCCTCGGCCCTCCATCGAGGTCGCTCCACCTTTCCCGAGCGAGAAACCATTGCCCAATGGCTGAAAGGCCTTGTCACCGGAGCCATGGAACCGGATGACTCCCTGATTCTGTTCTTTAGCGGCTATGGCATCCACAGCAACGGAGAGGACTACCTCATGCCTGTGGATGGCAATCCAGCGGAGCCCGCAGCGACGGGCATTGCGGTGAAGTCTATCTATCGGCTGCTCGCCCAAGTGCCGTCGGGCAAAGTGCTTATCGCTCTAGATATGAACCGCAATGCTGGCAGTTTAGGCGAGCCCGCTGGAGCCTACAGTGCTCGTCTGGGTCAACAGTTCAGCCAGCAATATCCTGAAATCGCCACATTGCTGTCTTGCCAACCCCCTGAGCAGTTTGCCCGGGAGTCAGCAGGATTACGCCATGGTTTTTTCACGGCTGGTCTGCTGGAGGTTTTACGCAGTCGTCAGCGAGAACAGCCTGGAGAGACGCTGAATTTTCAAACCTTTGGCAGTGAGCTGAGCGATCGCATGGCGGAGCTCTGTAAGCATTACTTTCGCCCCGTCCAGACCCCCGTGGTCATTGGCAACTATGGCGTTCCCTTAGGGCAAACTGCGGCGAGTGCCTTAGTGAGTCGTGGCGGTGGCACAACTGAAGCGGCGGGCAATGAATCCGATGGAAGCACGGTCATTGCAGGATCCACGAACTGGGACTGGGGTAATGCGATCGCAGTCGGTGAGTCCAACACCAACGGTACAACCGCCTCAAATAATGGCACTCCGAGCAATGGCAATGGCCAGAGCAACGGCAATAACGTCATGAATCCGCTGGACATCAGTCGTCCAGTAGATGTCAGCGAAGGCTTTGGAGATGACTTTGCCAATACCTGGGCCTGGTCATTGGATGGCGAACCTCAAAGCAACGCGACTTCCAATACAGGCAGCTCTGCGAACGGAAACGGCAATGTCTCGGCCACCAGCAGCAATGGAGTTTCAACTCAGCCGGATGGTAACGACCAGCCATACGACCCTGACCTCGATCCCTATGCGGCGGCCTGGGAAGAAGACTTTGGCGATACGATGCCCTTCGATGCAGATTCCGATGTGGTGCGTGATGCCCAGGCCCAGCTTGCTCAGCAGCAAGCAGACCTCGAAAGTGATTCCAGCCAGGCTCTAAACCAGTCCTCCAACGGAATACCCACCCAGTCCCAAGTCGTTCCAGCACGGGGGGGACGGCCTGGCCATGGCGGTGATGGCACAGATTGGCATTGGGCAGACTTGAGCGTCGCTGCTGCAACTGGAGACGAACCAGAAGACAGCCTAGAAGACCTTACGGATGATGATCTGCCAGATAACATCTTCGAATATCCCGATCGCGATTCTCTCAATGGCTTTCCAGAACCTGGCCCCATAGGCAATGGCCAAAGCAATAACCACGCAGCCAGCACTGGCGCAGGGCTAGCCGGAGCAGGCCTGATCATTGCCTCTCGCCCCATCGGTAACTCAGGAAGCAGCTCAAACAATGGCAGCTCAAGCCAGTCTGGAACCCTAAATCCCAGCCAAGGCTTTCTTGACTCGGAAGAGGACCCCAACTGGAACTGGAACGGTGACGAAACAGCCATTGATGTGGAGCCTCAGCGAGATAATGGCCTGGGCAGAGATGGCGATGACCCTTACTACGGTGATGAAGATTGGCCGGGTGGCCTCGAGTTGGATGATGACGATCCAGAGGGATTACCCATTGTGGAGCTCGACTCCGAAGAATTTGTCCCTGACATGGGACAGCAGCAGCAAGAGGGCAGCAGTCGTCCTGGCTGGCTAAGCCTACGCTTATTAGGAGCTTTGGGCGTTACAGCCCTTGTTGCGATGGGGTTACTGGGCTTCTTCCGAGGCAACCAAGGCGATGGCATTCTGCCTAGGCTCAAAAATCGGTTGAGCTTGCCCGTCAGTCTAAACTTGCCCAAACCTTGGCAAGGGAGTGATGAGCCAGAGGACACCAACACCGGCAGTAACAGCAGAGATCTGAGCAATCCTGACGCCGCTGCCACGGGTGAGACGAGTCCGGGCAGAACCAATATCAATCCTGCCATTGGCAAGGATCCTCGCAGTAATGAAAGTTCCCCCAAGGAATCTGTAGGCGCATCTGTCAGTGGCTCAAGCAATGCAGAAAGCCCCGATCGCCCAGAGCCTGAGTTTTCAGAACCAGACGCCACAGTCTCTAACAGCGGCGATAGCAACAGCGGCAGCAGCATCGGCAGCCGCAACAACAGCAGCGATAGCGATGTGCCCACGATCGCAGGTTCTAGCTCAGCATTCCTCCAACAGGCCCAGGGACGCATCGAGCCTGGCCAGGCTTCTAGCTTCAACCGCGCCATTGATATGGCTCGCCAAGTGCCCAAGGATGACCCCAACCATGACAACGCCCGCCAATCAATGAATCAGTGGAGTCAGGAGATCCTGACCCTTTCCCAACAGCGGGCCCAAGGTGGGGAGTATTTGAAGGCGATCGCCACAGCCCGCCTTGTTCCCAGCGATCTAGCGGGCTTTAGTGAAGCTCAGCAATCCATTAATCAATGGCAAATTCCGGCCCAACTGGAACATGCCAAGGCCGTTACCCTGCCGGGTCAGGCTTCCAGTTTTAACCGCGCTATTGCTGTTGCTCGCAACGTCCCTGAAGGTAACCCCAGCCATATCAAAGCCCAGCAACTCATGCAGGGTTGGGGCAATGACATCTTCGAAATTGCCCAACAGCGAGCCAACCAAAACCAGTGGGGGATGGCCATTGCTGCTGCTGAGCTAGTGCCTCCCGATATGGCCGCCTACGGTGCTGCCCAGGCTGCGATCGCGGACTGGCAACAGCAACTCAGTAAGCCCAAGTAAGTGCCCCGTCGAGAATGGGGGTCAACGACCAACTACCGCATTCACCAGATCTGCCTTACAAACGAGATCTTCCTCACCGCCCACCTCAGCCTCTCGCCCAGGGATCCATGCAAACCTATCAAGTCAAAACCGGCGACACCCTGATCAGCATTGCCCGCCAATGGATGGGCACTGGCGATGCCTGGCGGCTGGTGGCCCAGCTCAATGGCTTGGGTGACCCCAGCCAGCTGAAGGTTGGTCAAACGCTCAAGATCCCAGTCACCGAGTACACCGTCCAAAGTGGCGACTCCCTGCGGCGCATCGCCCAACGAGAGCTGGGCACCGATGCTGCCTGGCAAAGCATCGCAGTCCTCAACCAGATCACAGACCCTCGTTTCCTCGTCATCGGCCAAGTGCTGCGCCTCCCTGTGCCCGTAACCACTGGCACGATCAAGCCTGGCCAGTCGATTTCTAACCCATCCACCAATGGAAATGTGGGGAGCAGCGTAACGCCTGTTCCCACGGATCGCCCTCCCGAGACCAGTGGCGGAAACGAGCGTAGCTACACCATTCAACGGGGTGACTCCTTACTCACCATTGCTCAAAAGACCCTCGGAGACAGAGGTCGCTGGCGAGAAATCGCCCTGCGAAATAACATCACCAATCCCGCAGAGCTACGGGTTGGCACTGTACTCAAGTTGCCACCCCTCAATGGCGGAACATCTGGCAACAGTTCCGCCCCCATCCCTCAGCCTAGCGCTCCCCAGAGCAGTCCTCAAGCCAGTCCCAAGCCTGCCGCCTCACCAGAAACGACAGCTCAGCCGCCTCAAAGCTGGGACTACCGAGTCGTACGCGGTGACACCCTCATTGGCATCGCCCGCAAGACTCTCGGCAATGGAAATCGCTGGCCAGAATTGGCTGAGCTCAATAACCTCAACAGCCCCCAGGATCTAAGGGTGGGAATGATTCTACGTATCCCTGGAAATCAACCGGGCACCGTGACTCCCGTTCCAAGCCAGCCCATACCAGCCCAGCCTACACCCGCCCAACCTGAAACGGCCCCTAGCCAGCCAACCCGCAACTACCAGGTTCAGCGGGGAGATACCCTGATCAAAATCGCCCGCAAAACCTTAAATGATGGCGATCGCTGGCGGGAAATCGCCCTGCTCAACAACATCGTCAACACCCGCGATCTAAAAGTGGGTATGACCCTCAAAATTCCGGCGGACAGCAGTTCGACTCAAGCACCTAGTCCGGCGATGCCCAGCCCAGCAGCCCCCACTACGCCGCAATACGACAGTTACAGCGTCCAACGGGGCGACACCTTGATCAAAATTGCCCTTAACACCTTGGGCAATGGCAATCGCTGGCAAGAAATCGCCAAGCTCAACAACATTGTTGACACTCGCGATCTCAAGGTGGGAATGGCATTGAGGATCCCCCGCCCGAACAACATCGTCGTTCCCCCTTCCACGCCAGCTCCCCCAGCCAGCCAGCCTCCCGTTAATCAGCCTGGCCAGCCATCCAACCCTGCCGCGAGTCAATACACCGTGGTGAGGGGAGATACCTTGATGGGCATTGCCCGCAAAACCCTGGGCGATG
>CALLPZ010000163.1 GCA_938015405.1 uncultured Pseudanabaenaceae cyanobacterium | reverse complement strand
TCAGCTTGATAGGTACTGCCAGTGGCCCCTTGGCCCAGCAGCCCATGGATGCGATAGCGATTAACGACGACATCGCCAACTTGATGTAATCCAAAGACCGGTTGCACAATCATCACCATCCTCCATTGTGCGAATACGGCTGAGTCAGCCCCTACAATGCAGGCCTAGCCATCAATCACCGTCGAATCAAATTCCTGATTTGCTAGCCACACGCCCGCTTCGTCCAGTTGAGGATCCACATACTCACCAAAGGTTTGCAGTTTAGGCACTGCCGCTTGGGGAATGGCCTGACCCTGCAACGCAGCCAAGGCTTGTTCTGCCGTGGCAAAGCGATCCTCTGCCATTGGCTCCAGTAAACGATCTAGCCAATCTAATAAGACCGCAGACCCAGGCGTGACATCCCGGAACTGCATTTTCATATCTTCCTCAGGCAAATCTGCTGGAGACTTGCCCGACAGCAGATAGACCAGTGTGGCACCCAAGCTGTAAAGGTCTGACGCAAAGCAAGCCTGGCCGCTGAACTGCTCCGGCGGCATATAGCCCAAGGTGCCAACGAAGGTGCCGCGATAACTCTTGGTGTTGCGGTAGACCGCCTGCATTGCATTGAAGTCCACGAGGTAGACCTGCCCCCCAGGCTTGAGGATCAGATTTTCAGGTTTGATATCTCGATGGATGACCGGAGGCGTGAGGCTATGTAAATAGTCCAACGTTTGTAGAACTTGAGTGGCGATCCAGCGGGCCTGCTTTTCATTGGCTCGCCAGGGTGGCCTACCCTCAGTTCCTTCGACTAAGGCTGTTAAAGATTTACCGGCTGCCAGCTCCTGAACCAGATAAAAGCGTTGGTCTTGCTCCAGCTCAATTTGAAAATGGTTGAGGTAGTTCGGAATATTGGAATGATCTAGATGTTTGAGAACCGTGGCCTCATGCTCAAACAACTCTACAGTTTTCCAATCGGTTGCTTCTCTCAGAGATAGGACTTTAATCGCGACAGGGGTATTCGTTTCTAGCTCTGTCGCGGCATAGGTTTGGCACATGCTGCCTTGGCCTAGCAGTGCTCCCATTTCATAGCGTGGTGCGAGTGATGGTGTCAGGGAGCTGGGATTTTTAAAGCTTGAACTGAAAGCATTTGTGGCAGCAGGCTCTGGAGCAACGATTAGATCGCCCAGTTGATGAATCTGCATAGATCTCGAGGAAATACTGCGAGGATCGGCGATCGCCGACCGCTCATAGGTATAACTACAAGAATTAGAGGTTGCTTTACGGGAAAACCCTTAGCATCGCTGGTTTTTTTCAAACGATCGTCGTCAGTCCATTGACGATTCATCAGGGCTGCTTTCTTCTTTGTGGCTCAAAACAAAAGCGCCCCCCGCAACTTTTGCGGGGGGCGCTTAGTGCAATCTCTTAAAGCAACAAGGCCACAGAGAAGCGGATGCCTAACTTAGTCGAGGTCAGGCATTGCGAGTACGGGTTCGGTCTCGCGATCCAAACCTTTCTCGAAACCAGCAGCGGCAGCGCGAGCGCGGCCAGCATGCCAGAGGTGACCAACCAAGAAGAAGAAGCCCATGATGAAGTGGAAACCAGCCAGCCATTGGCGGAGGTTCACGTAGTTCACAGCGTTGGGCTCAGTGATAACGCCACCCACAGAGTTGATGGACGCCAGAGGAGCGTGAGTCATGTACTCAGCCGCGCGGCGAACCTGCCAAGGCTGAATGTCGTTCTGGAGCTTGTCCAGGTCAAGGCCGTTGGGGCCACGCAGGGGCTCCAGCCAAGGACCACGGAAGTCCCAGAAACGCATGGTCTCACCACCGAAGATGATCTCACCAGTAGGAGAGCGCATCAAATACTTACCCAGGCCGGTAGGACCTTGAGCAGAACCAATGTTTGCACCCAGGCGTTGGTCACGCACCAGGAACACAAAGGCCTGAGACTGAGAAGCTTCAGCACCCGTAGGGCCGTAGAACTCAGAAGGATAAGCCGTGTTGTTGTACCAAACCATCGTGGAAGCGATGAAGCCCATGAAGGACAACGCACCAAGACTGTAGGAGAGGTAAGCCTCACCATTCCAGATGAGAGCACGACGTGCCCAAGCAAAAGGAGTGGTCAGAATGTGCCAGATACCACCGCCGATGCAGATCAGGCCGAGCCAGATGTGACCGCCGATGATGTCTTCCATGTTGTCAACGCCGATGATCCAGCCCTCGCCACCGAAAGGTGCCTTAGTGAGGTAACCGAAGATGATCGCAGGGTTGAGCGTAGGGTTCGTAATGATGCGGACATCACCACCACCTGGAGCCCAAGTGTCATAGACACCGCCGAAGAACATGGCTTTGAAAACCAACAGTAGGCAACCACCACCCAAGAGGATGAGGTGGTAACCGATGATGTTGGTCATCTGGTTCTTGTCTTTCCAGTCCTGGCTGAAGAATGAAGAGTACTCTTCCAGGGTCTCAGGGCCGCGAAGTGCGTGGTAGATACCACCCAAGCCGAGCACTGCAGAGGAAATCAAGTGCAACACACCCACAACAAAGAAGGGGAAGGTGTTGATAACTTCGCCACCAGCACCCACGCCGAAGCCGAGGGTAGCGAGGTGAGGAAGCAGGATGAAGCCTTGCTCATAGAAAGGCTTCTCAGGAATAAAGTGAGAGACCTCAAACAAGGTCATCGCACCCGTCCAGAAAACGATCAGACCAGCGTGGGCCACGTGGGCACCCAGCAGGCGACCGGACAAGTTGATGAGGCGTGCGTTACCGGACCACCAGGCATAACCTGTGGATTCGATATCGCGACCGCCACCAGAAGCGTTATTAGAGAGCGTTACCACGGGGCAGTACCTCCTCAGGGAAGACAAAGTGCTCATGGGGCTGGTCCTGCGCTGCCATCCAGGAGCGCATGCCTTCGTTCAACAGAACGTTCTTGGTGTAGAACGTCTCGAACTCAGGGTCCTCAGCCGCACGAAGTTCCTGCGACACGAAGTCGTAGGCGCG
>CALLPZ010000162.1 GCA_938015405.1 uncultured Pseudanabaenaceae cyanobacterium | reverse complement strand
GCTCAATTTCTCCATAGAAGATCGGGTAATGGGGTGCAAAAATCGCGGTCATAGAGGCTGGAAACAACCTTCGCAAGTCATCACAATGTAAAGGCATGTAAAGCATTCTGGACTCAGATTTAAGGTTTTCTTTGGCTCTTTGGGAATCGTTGAAAAGACTGCCTTGTCAGGGTTATAGCTTTCTAATCTCGTCTATAAGTAGGGCTAATTGCTATGGGCGACACTCTGGTCTAGGTGCCCATTGGATTGCATTTTGAAATATTTCTATGCAATTTCTTGTCCGGTTGCTTGGGACTTGAACGCCTCGCGAGATCGCCGCTGGATCGGGATAATAGGAGTTGGCTGGTCTTGCAGGCCTAGCTCTTTCAGCATGCACAGCTAGGTCGCTGCTGACCCCTCATCAGCGCATGGGGTCGTTAGCATGTTTTGCGCTGGCTTTAGTCTTGCTTGGCCCTGCATTGTTTGGCCCTGCTCCTGTCCTGTTCACCCTTCCTTCGGCCGCGCCCTATGACGGACGTCTCTCTTTCCCTCGCCCAGCATTATCACGAGCGCACGAAGTACCATCCTGAAACCATCGCTCAACAAGGGCGAAGCCTGGACTGGAGTCAACAGCCCGATGGGTTTAAGACCTATCAGATTGGGGCGACTTTAGACCTCAAGCCTTTCCTGAAGGGAGCCGTCACTGGAGCCTCGGAAGGGGCTGCTGCCAATCCATTGCTGGCACGCCTATCTCAATTTTTGCTGTGCAGCTATGGCCTGACTCAGAAGATTGGGACGCCCAATGGGCCGCTGTATTTGCGGGCTGCGCCGTCAGCAGGTGGGCTGTATCCTGCTGAGATTTATCTGATTTCCAGTGGTCTCCAGAGGGATGCTGATGCCGCGTTGCCAGCTGGCCTCTACAGCTATCAACCCCAAAACCACAGCTTGGTGCGCTTTTGGGATGAAGATCGCTGGCCTCAGCTGCGGGAGGCTTGTTTGTGGCATCCCAATTTGGAAAATACTCACCTGGCGCTGGTGGTGACGGGAGTGTTTGAGCGGTCTGCTTGGCGCTACCAGGCACGGGCCTATCGGCGTATTTGTTTAGATACTGGGCATCTATTGGGCAACTTGGCGTTGGCTGCTTCCCTAGTGGATTTTTGTCCCCATATGATTGGCGGCTTTGTCGATCAGGCCGTGAACGAGCTGCTGTATCTAGATGGTGACCAAGAGGGGGCGATCGCCATTGCAGCCCTGGCAGATCGCCTAGATGTTGAGCAAAACTTGCCCCACTTGGCGACGGCACTGGCTTCGCCTGCCCAGCGAGAGTTTGACACCCTCGGGGAAGATGACCTCTTGCCTGCTTTGCACCAAGCCAGTCAAATCTCTGCAGAGTTTGGTGCGACGTTGAACTGGCGCAAATTGCCCAAAGGCACGGGCTTTTCCTGTGAACCGTACGTTGCCGGAGCAGCTCCCAAGAAGGTGGAGCCTGTGGAAGAAGTGGTGGAGGACAAATACAATTTCCCCTTTTGCGATCGCCTGGCCCTGCGCTCTGAGCCCATCGACTGGGGCGAAGCGTTAGTCGGCTTACGGGAAACCATCCTGCAGCGCCGTTCCACCCGAGCCTATAGCGGCGGTGACCTAACCATAGATGAGCTTCAGGCGCTGCTCCATTTCACCTACCAACCTGATGCTTATTTGATTCAGGGGTTACATGATCAGCCTGACTATTTCGATATGGCCTCCATTGAGACCTTTGTTGCGGTGTCTGGCGTGCAAGGCCTGGATGCGGGCTGCTACTACTATGCTCCCAAAGCCCAGGAGCTGCGACAGATTCGCTTTAAGAACTTCCGGCGTGAGCTGCATTACCTGTGCTTAGGGCAAGACTTGGGGCGAGATGCGGCGGCAGTGGTGTTCCACACGGCGGATTTGCAGGCAGCAGTGGCGAAGTATGGCGATCGCGCCTATCGCTATCTCCATTTAGATGCGGGACATTTGGGGCAGCGGTTGAATTTAGCTGCCATTCGCTTGCAGTTGGGGGTGAGCGGGATTGCAGGATTCTTTGATGACCAGGTCAATGATGTGCTGGGCATTCCAGAGGATGAGGCCGTGTTGTACATCACCACTTTGGGGCAGCCGCGCGTTCGTTAATGACCTTTCTCCTTGGATTTGCCATCGGCATCGACCTGCGCAATTACAATAGGCACTGGTCTTATAGGCGCTTAGCTGAACCGCATGATGGACGTCCAAGAAATCAAACGCGAAATCAATCTCCTGTCGCAACGCCTGGGCAAAACCCAGGAGTGTCTTTGACGTTCCTGCCCTGACCGCGAAAATTCATGATTTAGAGCAGGTTGCTTCCCAGCCAGGTTTTTGGGATGACCCCGCCCAGGCTCAGCCGACACTCAAGGAGCTGGACGAGCTCAAGTCCAATGTTCAGCAAATCGAAACCTGGCAGCAGCAGGTCGAAGACACCCAGGCCATCGTCGAGCTGCTAGAGCTGGAAGCGGATGAAAGCTTGCAATCCGAGGCAGAGCAAACCATTGCCAGTCTGGATAAAGAATTAGCCCAGTGGGATCTGCGCCAGTTGCTCTCGGGTCCCTATGACAAAGAAGGCGCTGT
>CALLPZ010000161.1 GCA_938015405.1 uncultured Pseudanabaenaceae cyanobacterium | reverse complement strand
TTTGCAAGCTATTGGACAGACAGCAACTGCCCAAGGTCCTTATCTTTCACTTCCTGAAGGAGCTGTTGAGGTTGCCCCGGGCTGTAATGGGTTTGCAATGGCTTTTACCCTGGCAGGCTGTAGTTTATTGATTGGTCTATTTTTCGATCTTCCGATTAAGAAGATAGCTGCTTTATTGTTTATTGGTATTGCGATCGCTCTCTCTTTCAACGTTCCCCGAATCATGCTCTTAGCTAATGCTTCGGTCTATTGGGGAGAGGATTCCTTTGAGTTTTGGCATGGTGCTTGGGGCGGACAAATCTTTGCTAGTGTCATGTTCACAGCTTATTACTATGCCGTGATGCCTTTCCTTGACCAAGCCCCAAATACACCTCAGTCTTAAAGTCATTTTCTTCAGCTCTGGCATTGAATTAACCTGTGGCTCAAGAAGCCCCCTTGCTGTCACAACAGTAGGGGGCCTTCTTGTTGATTGCTGGCTCCATTTGCAGATGTAATTTGATTGCATCTGTTCAAATTTTTGGCCGACAACGAGATTTGCTGAATATCTTGCGTATCCCTGGAAATCAAGTGATTTCTAGGGATACGACCAACTTAGTTGGCTCGAGAGCGTCGCTTGCGAGAAAGGCTGAGACCAAAGCCAAGTAGACCCGGTAATAGCGCTGGGGTTGGTACTGCTGCGGCATCGCTGCCGACAGGATTCGTCGCGCTACTGGTGCTGGCGATGATGGCCTGTGCCACTTGCTCTGGGGTGGCGATGGTGAGCTGGTCTAGGCCGATGGCGTCGCTTTTCGCACTGCTGAGCAAGCGCACTTGGTTGAATTGTTCTGCTGGGGTGTCTGCTAGGCCACCGAAAAAGAAGACTGAGGAATCACCTGCATCTGCTCCCAGGAAGTCAATCAGCTGATTACCCACGGATGTCCCATCTCTGAGCAGCTCGACGGTGAGCTGGTTATTTTTGTCCCCCAGGTCAGTGCCCCAGAATCCGAAGGCTGCGAGGGGCGCGGAGAAATCGATTGAGAACTGGTTGCTGCTGTTGATGGAAATCCCCTTCTCCCCGTCGGTGGGATAGGTGCCGGAGTTCGTCATCCCACTGCTGTTGGCGAGTTGAACTTTGGTGGTTCCGCCACCTGTGGCAGAGGTGTTGTCAGGCTTGAGATAGCTAAAGTTTGCGCTTACACCAGAGATGTCTAGAGATAGGCCATCAATGGCTTGGCTGGTGGGTAAAGATTCAAAGCTCTCTGTGGTGACGCTACCGTTGTCGATCGCTTGTAGAAAGTTGAGAAAGGCAGCGGAGGTGTTGGTGCGATCTGATTCTGGTAAAACCGTTTGGTTAACGGGATTCGCATCGTAACCTTCGAAAATACTCAAGGCGTTGGCTTCAGAGGCGAGGGCTGCCAAGGCAGTGGAGATAATTGAGAGGGCGATCGCGAAAGATCTTGCGGTCATGGGGATATCTTCTGGGGGATTGCGGTAGGTGTCCCTCGTTGTTCGGGCTGTGTAGCCTGTAAATCGCGATGACTCAGGTGCGATTGTCTGTATGACCGATTGCTTGTCTTTGGGCAAAGGTCTCTAAATATTTTCGCCGAGGTAAATCGCGATCGCCCTCTGTGTTTCCCGATAATAAAAATAGGCAAAATTGCGGGTTATCGGTCTTTATTTCGCCTTTGGGAGATTTAACTGGTCTTTTGTTGGCTAATCTTGTGCAGGCTTTATCTCAGGAGCTTTTTCTGGTTAAAAAGTGCGCAGTTTGTTGGATTTGGTTTGTGATTGGGCCAGCCACTCAAATGGGATTGAAAAGGGGCGCAGATGCAATTGCATCTGCGCCCCTCTGAGGAAATCACTGGGTGTTGCCTATTTATTGTTTGACGTAAGTCATTGCGCTCTAGGTACTTAACCATGGCGCTTCTGGTGCCACTGCCAGGCATGGGTCATGATCACATCGATGTCAGCGTATTGGGGATTCCAGCCTAGTTGGGTACGGGCTTTCTCGGCACTGCCAATCAGAGCTGGGGGATCGCCTGCGCGGCGCTCCTGTTCGATGGCTTTGATTTCTTTGCCGGTGACGCGACGAGCCGATTCAATGACTTGCTTTACAGAGAAGCCTAGGCCATTGCCGAGGTTGAAGATGTCGCTTTCGCCGCCTTTGAGTAGATGCTCTACACCCAAAATATGGGCGTCGGCAAGATCACAGACATGAATGTAGTCCCTTACGCAGGTGCCGTCTTCTGTGGGGTAGTCTGTGCCGAAGATGGCAATGCTGTCTCGGATGCCGAGGGCAGCTTGGAGGGTTAGGGGAATGAGGTGAGTTTCGGGGTTGTGGTCTTCGCCTAGTTGACCTTCTGGATCAGCGCCGGAGGCGTTGAAGTAGCGGAAGATGACGGAGTTGAGGCCGTAGGCAGGGCCGTAGTCTTGGAGGATGCGTTCCACCATGAGTTTGGTGGCCCCATAGGGGTTGATGGGATTTTGGGGGTGGTCTTCGGGGATGGGGATTGTTTGGGGAACCCCGTAGGAGGCGCAGGTGGAGGAGAAGACGAAGTTCTTCACATCAGCAGCCACCATGGCATCCAGCAGGGTGAGGGTGGCGACGACGTTGTTTTGGTAGTACTTGGCTGGAGCGGTGACGGACTCGCCCACATAGGCATAGGCTGCGAAGTGCATGACTGCACTGATGTTGTGGGTTGAGAAGATTTTGTCGAGCAGGTCGCGATCGCCAATATCCCCTTCAATCAGTTCTACTTTGAGAGCAGAATCCACAATATCGCGGTGGCCATAGACCAGATTGTCTAGCACGACGACATCATGACCAGCTGCCATGAGTTGCTTCACAGTGTGGGAGCCGATGTAGCCTGCACCACCGACGACTAGAATTTGCGATTGAGAAGAACTCACCATTAAACCTATGACCAAAAAATAAAAATATGTTTCCCGATTGTAGGAGCAAGCGGGAGGGAGATGCGGCGTAGACCTGGGGATACGCCTGAAATTGACGTTGGACGAACATCCCTGCTCCTCGCCTAGGCAAATCGCTGGGATAGTGAAGATGTCACTAAACTCCGATGCGATCGCTCGGGCGTTCTATAGTCAGTTTGCCCAGTTCATGCGCTTAAACGTCCAATGGCTATTGCTTGGCAGGTATTTGTCCTCACTGTGACTACGCTCTATCAGTTGGCCTGTTGTGCCCTGGAGAATCGGCGAGGTCCATTGGGACAACGAGTGGATTTGGCGGGACGCAAATTCCATCTCAACGTGAAGGGACAACGTTCTGATGCTGAGGTACCTGCGATCGTTCTGGCTCATAGTCTGGGCGGTGTAGAAGGCTATTTGCTCATTGATGAGTTAGCTCAGCTGGGACAGGTGGTGACCTATGACCGGGCGGGTTATGGCTGGAGTGACATTAGTTCTCGGGCTGCGACGGCGGAGGAAGCGATCGCAGATTTGGATGCTGCGCTAATGGCTACTGAAATTGCACCGCCCTATCTGTTGGTGGGTGATTCTTTGGGCAGCTACCACATGCGTCTCTATGCCCATCGCTACCCGGATAAGGTCGCAGGCTTGGTCTTAACGGATGGATTGCACGAGGAAGAAATGCTGGCCATGCCACCCTTGATTCAAGGGCTGAAGATATTGTTTTGGGCTGGGTTTGTCATTGCGACTTTAGGGAGTGCCCTAGGGATTATTCGGGTCCTGCAATTGCTGGGAGCCTTTGAGTTGTTTAAGCCGGAGTTGCGGCAGTTTAACAAAGCCCAACTGGCACCGATTAAACGAAGTATGGCGAGACCTAAGCATTGGTTTACGATGGCGCGGGAGATTTGGAGTATTGATCGGAGTGGGCAGCAATTACGCGCCGCAGCCGGGAGTCGGGACTATCCGCTGGGTGACTTGCCGATGGTGAGCATTAAGTCCAAGACGTTTTTCCATCGTGCTTGGTGGACCTTTGTGATTCCGTTGCGAAGCATTGATCAGTTGCGCGATCGCATCCACGTTCGCTTAGCCAAGCTCTCGACCCAATGCGAAGTGATGGAGGCAACGGCTAGCAGTCACTTTGTCTGGACCGATGAGCCTCACGTGATGGTTAAGGCGGTGCGAGCTGTT
>CALLPZ010000160.1 GCA_938015405.1 uncultured Pseudanabaenaceae cyanobacterium | reverse complement strand
GAGAGCGATCGCCTCACCCAGCAGCTCGAGGCCCCCCTGCCCTGGGACCACTTGGACACAGGCATTGATAAACAGTGGCTCAGAGATGATCTGCTCAAGGCCCTAGAGGCAGCAACTGTGCCCGACTGTTCCTTCGATGGCTGCTCCCACTGTGGCGTCTGTGGCCTGGACTTTGGACATAACGTCGTCGTCCCACCCATGGAGATTCCCAAGATTCAGCGAACCTCCAAGCCAGACAACACCCGGGCCCAGCGTCTCCAGATTCACTTTGGTAAACAGGGCAGCATGACCCTAATCAGCCACCTGGACATGATGCGCCTGTTTGACCGGGCCCTACGCCGGGCCTCTTTGCCCATCTCCTTTACTGGCGGTTTTCACCCCGGTCCACGCATCGCTCCGGCCAATGCTTTACCCCTAGGAATGAGCAGCAGCGCGGAACTAGTGGATATTGAACTAACTCGCCCCATGGACCCTGAGGAGTTTCGGACCCAGTTGGCCGCCCAACTGCCACCCGAGCTATCCCTCTACAGCGCTAAAGAAGTCAGCATCAAAGACCCTTCCGTCGCGCAACAGCTCAACCAGGCGGAGTATCTGATGGTGGTAGAAGGTCATTGGGCAGATGCGGAACAGGTCATGGCCAAATACAGCACCTCCCCGAAACTGAAGGAGGCCGAGGCCGAAGCCAATGACGAAACAGTCGATGAAGCTTCCTCCATCACTCCCACACCGATTCCCCAAGAGCGATGGCAGCCTTGGATTGAGAGCCTCATGGCCACGACAGAAGTCGAGCTGGCCAAGACCAGTAAATCTGGCAAGGTCAAAGTATTCAACGGCCGCGATCGCCTCCATCAGCTTGAACTCCTTTCCCCCGAAGCAGCCAGCACACAAGGTTGGCCTCTCGAGGCTAATCAAGTAGCCCTGCGCTACATCGGTAGCTGCCGGAACGACGGCACTTTGCTACGCCCAGAGCAGCTCCTGATGTTGTTCGAAAAGAATGCTCAACCGGTAGACGGCAATTTACCCCAACTCCAACTCATCCGCGCCCATCGCAACAGGCTGATTCTGGAGCAACCCACGCCGAAAAAAGACAAAATGCCCCCTTCCACAAGCTCGCTATCCGACAAAAAATCCGCCGTCAAAACGGCTCCATTCAAGCTTTAAGCCATAGTGAAGGAGAAAGTTAGACAGCACCAGAAAGCTGTGGTAGTGTTTAGGCGCATTAAAATGTTGTTGATGTTACTTTTCTCCAAGAGTAGAAGGGTTGCAGGGCAAACTCGCTTTTGCATACAGCATTGAACTGCCGCCAAGCTTTCCACAATTCATGCCTGGAACTGTTCTGACACCTAGAACGACTCAACTGTGTTGGGTTTATGTATTGGGTTGAACGAACATTGACCGGGTCTCAGCAGGTTTATCCCTAGCTTTCCACAGTCATGAGCTGCTTCCCGAGGAGCGCTTACTGAAGCTTAGGTTGCTCTGGCAGAGGCCTTTCCTGGGTCTTCTATCGAGGTTGAGTTGTATCAGCTTAGCGAAACGTCACGATTCCACTTATCGCCACAGGAGACCTGCCTTTGACCGTCATCAGCTAGGCCAATGTTCAAACATCAGACTTGGTCTCCAGCCATTGACGACCCCTTCGAATCATTCTTTTGCGCTCCATCGGTTGTAACTCCACCCTTGAAATATCGCCCGATTCGTCGAACTTTGTTGCAGCAGCAAGTAAAGTCTGCTGAAGTTTTGCACCGAGAGATATTTGGAGTCGCCGCTGGGCTGACTGTCCGTGTTTAAATTTTGAGTAGGTGGCGATCGCCCGATGAGTCTAGCGAGCAGGCTCCGTTGCGTTTCTCCCCCTTTCCCTCGCCGCTACATCCTTGAGGAATTACCTTTGAATGGCTAAGCAAATCATTATCGCCGAGCAGCATCGCGTTGCGGCTGTCTTTGCAGACGATCAAATCCAAGAGCTCATCGTTGCCAAAGGCACCCAGCAAGTCAGCGACATCTATCTTGGTAGTGTCGAAAATGTCTTGCCCAGTATTGACGCCGCTTTTGTAAATATTGGCGACACTGAGAAGAACGGCTTCATCCACATGGGCGATCTCGGTCCCCTCAAACTACGTCGCAACGGCGGCTCCATCACCGACCTGCTACGCCCCCACCAGAAAGTCCTGGTCCAGGTCATGAAGGAGCCTACGGGTAACAAGGGACCTCGTCTAACTGGTAACGTCTCCCTTCCTGGACGCTATCTCGTGTTAATGCCCTTTGGCCGAGGGGTTAACCTATCTCGCCGCATCAGCAGCGAAGCGGAACGCAGCCGTCTAAGAGCGTTGGCAGTCTTCATCAAGCCCGCTGGCATGGGCATGCTCATCCGCACCGAAGCCGAAGGTGTCGATGAAGAAGCCATCATTGAAGATCTAGAACTGCTCATGGGGCAGTGGGAAAACATCCAACAGGAGATGGAAACGGCTCAGCCGCCCACCCTCATGAACCGTGATGATGATTTCATCCAGCGGGTTCTGCGAGATGCCTACAACACCGATGCCAACCGCATTGTGGTGGACTCTCACACAGGTCTCAAGCGGGTTAAGCAATACCTCAGTAGTTGGAGTGGTGGTCAGCTCCCCCAGGGCATTCTGATCGATCACCACAGTGGACCTGACAGCGTCTTAGAACATTTCCGCGTCAACGCAGCCATTCGCGAATCTCTTAAGCCTCGCGTGGATTTGCCCTCTGGCGGCTACATCATCATTGAACCCACTGAAGCCTTAGTGGTGGTCGATGTGAACTCTGGTTCCTTTACCCGTTCTGCCACCTCAAGAGAAACGGTCCTATGGACCAACTTTGAGGCTGCCACGGAACTGGCGCGCCAGCTCCGGCTACGCAACCTGGCTGGGGTCATCGTGGTGGACTTCATTGACATGGACCACCGCAGCGACCAACTCCGAGTGCTGGAGCATTTCACCAAGGCTCTTAAACCGGACAAATCTCGCCCCCAAATTGCTCAACTCTCCGAGCTTGGCCTCGTAGAGTTGACTCGAAAACGCCAGGGTCAAAACATCTACGAACTCTTTGGCCAGCCTTGCCCCAGCTGTAGTGGCTTGGGTCATTTGGTCCTGCTCCCCGGCCAAACCGCCATCAGTGAGGAAGAGGTCGAGGGTCGAGAAGCGATGCCTGGGCAACGCTTATCCATCGAGCGCGCTGCACCCAGAAGTCGTCGAGGTTCCAGGTCAGAGAGCCGGAGCAACGGGCGATCGCCTCGGGAACTGCGACCAAGCTTGGACACTGGTGCGGCAGCCCCCACCATGCGTGAAGCCCGAGAAGAGCCAGAAGAGACCCTCGAATCAAGCAGCTACCTACCGGATCGCAATCGCCGCCGCCGTCGCCGAGGTGGAGAGGCCATCGAGCGTAGTAGCAGCATAGAGTCAGAGACTCGGGAACCCCGCGAAGGCCGAGAGCCGCGAGAATCTCGGGAACCCCGCGATGGTAACCCTATCGAGCCAAGAGGTCGTCGAGAACGCAGTAGCAATCGCCAACTCGAGCCAGTGGTGGTGGAAATGACCACCGATGAGCAAGATGTTTACGCCTGGCTCGGGGTCTCCCCACTCATCCTCAAGGATTCAGAGCTAGACCCCCAGGCAGCCATGATTACCGTCACGCTTCCTGGCGAAGCTCCCCCCGAGGAAATCGTTTCAGCCCCTGTGAGCTCTGAGGTTGAAGAAGACGATGCGCCGCGGGAGCAACTCATCTACAGTTCCGAGGGCAACTCCGACGAAGACAGCGAAACCGAAGGTCGTCAGCGACGAGTGCTCAGTCGCCGTCGCCGCCCCCGTAGCAAAGTTGTTGAGACGCCAATCCTCGATACTCCCAGTGAAGCCGATAGCTCCGAGCTAGAGGCGAGTCCAGAGAGCAGCGAGGAGCCTGAAGACAGCAAGCCGAGACGAGGCTCCTCTCGCCGTCCTCGCAGCCGCCGCAAGTCGTCTATAAGCAGAGCAGAAGAGGGAACAAGCGCTAACGAAGCATCAACTGAGAGCGAAACGCCCATCCTGGATGCCTCTTCCACGGAAGCTCCTCCGAGTGAAGCTCCGGTTCGTCGCCGTCGCCGTCGCTCCTCTGCCAAGAAGTCCGACGACTAAAGGTCAAATCATATAAATCGGTTTGCCATGGCAAAATCCCTGTCCCGCTCTAAATCAATCGATCCCTGGGATAATCCTGCAGGTGTCGACGAAGTAGGGCGGGGCTGTCTATTTGGGCCCGTCGTTGCCGCTGCAGTGATATTGCCACCCGATGCAGTGGCAGGTCTTCAAGCTCAAGGGCTGACGGATAGCAAAAAGCTGTCGGAAGCCCAGCGCGATCGCCTTGACTTGCTCATCCGTGACCAAGCCATCACTTGGGCATTGGGCATTTCCAGCGTGGCAGACATTGATCGCATCAATATTCTCCAGGCATCCCTCCTAGCCATGACTCGGGCAATCCAAAAACTCGAGCCCCAGCCCTTGGCTTGCCTGGTAGATGGCAATCGCCTGATCCCTCAGCTCCCCTACCCCCAACGCACCGTTGTGGGGGGAGATGCTTTAGAACCGAGCATTGCCGCCGCTAGCATCATTGCCAAGGTTTGGCGCGATCGCCTCATCGCTCGCCTAGGAGACCGTTACCCCGGCTATGGCTTTGAACGCCACAAGGGCTATGGCACCAAGCAACATAAAGAAGCTATCGCGACCTTGGGACTCACGCCCCTACATCGCATGTCATTCGCCCCATGCCAAGCCGCCGTCACAACGCAGCTTGAATTGCTCGGCAGCGATCGCGCAGCTTCGGACTAAGCCCATCAATATATTGGGGATACACCGGCAAGCGGGGCTTGAGCTCATAGCCCCAACCCGCCAGTAGCGAAGTCAGTTGCTCCAAGCTGTGATGCTCGTAATCGGGATTAACCTCATCAACAGGGACCACTCCTCCCAGATCCGTCACTCCAGCCGCCAAGCAATTGCGTAAAAGCTGGACCTCCCGAGCCAGGTTCGGCGGAATTTGCAGGGCAATGCTATCCGGCAAGATATCCCTGGCCAGCTCCACCGTCGCGAGAAAGGCATCGCCGTCACAGGCCTCACCTGGAAAAAGCTGACGTTGCCCGGGACTGTGGGGTTGGAGGATGACTTCTTGGATATGGCCCCACTGCTGGTGAACTTCAGCGATCGCATCCAGCGTCTCCCGCCGCTCCGCCTCAGTCTCACCAATCCCCAGTAGAAGACCCGTCGTAAACGGAATCCCCAACTCCCCCGCCCAAACCAATTGCTGCAAGCGAAGCTCTGGCTCCTTACTCGGCGCATGGCGATGAACAGTTTTGAGCAACGCGGGAGTCAGCTGCTCCAACATCAAGCCCATGGAGACATTCACCTCCGCTAAACGGGCCATCTCTGTCCGCGACAAAGGCCCCGCATTGGTATGGGGCAAAAAGCCAGAGTCCAGCGCCAACTCACACTGTTCATATATAAGTCTCAGCCAATCCCCCCGACGAGCACTGTGCGGATGAACCTCTCCCGACAGAATGAGAACTTCAA
>CALLPZ010000159.1 GCA_938015405.1 uncultured Pseudanabaenaceae cyanobacterium | reverse complement strand
GCTCCAGCGCCCGTGGCTGCTGCGCCTGCACCCATGCAGGTCAATGCTAATTCTTACTTTGTCAGTACCAACGACGGCACCGCTCTTAATGTTCGGGCGAGCACCAGCACTCAGGCACAGGTTGTAGGGTCTTTACCCCAGGGTACGCAGGTCTTGATGCACCTCAGCGATCGCAGTGGTCAGTGGTTTGAAGTTTCCGCTGCAGGTGGTGTGCGCGGCTGGGTTGCTGCAGCTTATCTGGTAAACCCCCAGGGCCAACGGGCGGCAAACAGCCTACCTGCCCAGGTGGCACCTGCTCCAGCTCCCCAGGCCTACAACGCCTATGATGAGGGCCACGGCGAGTTCTATTCCGACTACTACATCCAAACGATGGATGGCGATCCTTTGAATATGCGTGAGGGTCCTTTCTTGGGGGCTCGTGTGCTGCGTGCCCTCCCCAATGGCACCGATGTGGCTCACGTGGATACCGCGGGTCAATGGACTGAGGTGATGACTGCTGATGGTCTGGTTGGCTATGTGGCCTCGGATTATTTGGTGAACATTCACTACTAAAGAACGAGGAAGAAATGAAATCGCTGAATGTCCAACCCTAGGGTTGGCTAGCTATTTCACTACGGTGGCATCAGCTTTTATTCAGTTTCTATCCTTCAAGCATGTAACTGTTCTAGAACGTTTCCACAGTCGGATTTCGATTCTGCTCATTCCGCCAGACCCTAGGTTGTGCATCATACTGGGAATGGACAGAGTCGAAATCATTGGTTAACTTGAAGTCAAATTCAGGGTGATTTCAAGGTGAGGTCACTCCTTCTCTCGATTAATCCATAATTCTCTCGGCGATTAAAAACAGTGCCCACGAAGAAATTCTCGACTCTAGCATTAGCAACAATTGTCGCATTCTTACAAACCGGCTGCTTTAATCGCACAGCGGAAACCAACATCAATCAATCCCCAAGCCGTCAACCCCAAGCGGCTCAAGCGGCAATTGGTCCAGGCGAGACGTCTCCAGCCATTGCGAACCCTCCCAGTAAGACACTTGTGACGACGTCCAAAGGAGAAGCGGCAACCTCAATGCTTGAATTTGCAGTGACAGTCCCGAGCTTTTCTGAGCCGGATTCAGTCACAGTTCCGCTGGAACCGCTGCCTTCGCAAATCAATATTTCATCCTTTCTTGTGCAGACCCCTGATGGCGACCCCCTCAAGATGCGGGCGAGCAGTGGCAGCGAAGCAGCCGTCATCGCGACATTGCCCCAGGGCACATCGGTCTTGATGCGTGTGGGTGACCCGACTGGAACTTGGTTTGAAGTCTCAACCGCTGCGGGACAAGTGGGCTGGGTGGCTGGTGCCTTTCTCCTCAATCCCCAAACAGGGGCTCGGGTTTCCAGTACTATGCCCCCGCTAGAAGTTGCTGCACCATCTGTGGAGGTTGCGAGTTCGGTGACGCCTGAGACTCCCCCGAGCAAGAGTTCTGAGTTTGATCGAGTGGTGAAGACGCTGGATGGTGATGTACTCAATATGCGCATTGCTCCCCACCTCGATGCAGAGGTGGTTAGAGCGTTGCCCAATGGCACTCCCTTGAGCTACGCGAATGATGTTGGACCTTGGAGCCGGGTTGTCACGGCAGATGGTCTGGAAGGCTTTGTGGCGACAGACTACCTTATTGCGCGCTAGCAATGAGTTGGTAGGAGCGGACTTTAAGCAGCAACGGCTTGCCAGAGTAGGTCGCCATGGCCTCCCACCGATCGCATCAGTCCCCATCGCACATCGTTGGGAGCTTGGCCAAACATGCCCACCATGGCACCCACGAGTTCCTGAGTGGTTAAGGTATCGGCTAAGAAGCCAGCCCAACTGGATTGGGGCAGGCTAAAGAAAGTTGAAAAATGATGATTGAGCCGCGCTTCTTCGAAACCCATCAATGCGTTGAGGCCGAAGAGGTAGAGGTAATGTTTGCGAAGGCGATCGCGATTCCACAACGTATCCCAGCCTTGGTGAGCAATGGTTTGGGGAGAGGCGTTGGGGTCGCCTTTAATGGCGCTGGCGATCGCTGCACCTAACTCCGGTCCCCGGCGCAGCATGGCTCCCACCATGTAGCCCGAGGCGGGATGGACCATGCTGGATGCCCCACCAAAGGCGATTAGGGACTGACTGCGATCCGGCAGGGGCAAATTCATCGGAAACAGGCAGCGTTCGATATGTTGCTCTTCGAGAATTTCGATGCCCCGCGCGGCCAAGCGCTTTTCCATACGCCCCTTAAGCACATCGAAACCAATGGCGGGGGCATAGGCCAGGGAGGTTTCTTCCACAAAATGGATACCGTTGCCCAAGTCCATCTCATAGGAAAAGGTGGGGGGCTGCTGCCGCTCAGCATCGGTGAGATGCTCGGCACGGAAGTCCATCAATACAAACTGCCCTGGCTCTACCGGGGGCTTGGAGAACTTGCCCACCACACCGTAGGCTGCTTGGTAGGCTACGTCGGACTTCTGCGGGCGTTGGGACAGGGCCGGGAAATGACCACTGGCATCAATCACAATGCGCGCTGTTAATGCTGTACCGCTATCTGTAGTGACTGCAGAATGCTGCTCTGAATGCTCGATGTCTTGGGCCTTGCCTTGGTGCCAGGTGACGGAGGCGCAGCGCTGGAGCAAGTAGTTCTGGAACTTGGTTTTGTCAAAAAGACCGTAGTCGCGCTGGTGCTGGGTTGCACCGGGGGCAAAGTAGGAAACGCAATTGCGCCAATGGTGCTCTAGCAGTTCGGGAGAGAGGTTGAGCGCTTCTAGCTCATCCACCCAAATGCCGTAGGTATTGGGCCAGGGAGCTGTGGCGACCGTCGGGGCTAGGTTGGCGACCTTGAGGCCGCGATCGCACAATTCTGCCGCAATAATTAGTCCAGCAGGACCTACTCCAATTACCAATGCATCAAATACCGCAGCCATGGTGCTCTTAATTAACCCTGCTATTGCTCCTACTAAAGATAGCTTAGCCCGTTGTCTCTGGTCGTTGTTGCTCCTGTTTGACGGCGGCTAGACCTTATCAATGGCTCCCGCTGGGTCTCCAATTCACCGTCTTCTGGGAACAGTGGAGCAGAAAATCTTATACAAGTACCCGATGCGCCTCATAAACTGGCTCGGAAAAAGAAGGATTGCCAGGAAAGACTGCTTTTGGCCTTGGGGTATGAGTTAGACCTCAGTTCAGGTTTTGTACCTGGTTGATTCCCATCCGGAGACTCCCCATGCGAAGAATGCCAATTTTGATTGCTTGTGCAGCGACCCTGGCAGCGGCTTGTGGGGCTGGGATGGGGATGAGCCGACCTGGAAATTCTGGAGTGTTGGAGCCCAGTAATCCG
>CALLPZ010000158.1 GCA_938015405.1 uncultured Pseudanabaenaceae cyanobacterium | reverse complement strand
CTCAGCGGCCTACAACGGCACGTTAGCCGTGAACCTAATCTTGAGTGATGCTAAGGCAACGATTACGGATAGTAGCCTGACGGCCGCTGCAAACTTGAGCTTAGCGGCCCAAAACAACTCCCTCACGGATGCAACTCTGCTGAGTAGCACCCAAACCGGTGACACTGCCGTAGGTGCATCCGTTGCCTTTAACGTCATGGGTTGGAGCGTGCCAGGGCTGCTCTCGAAGGGATTAAATGCCTTCATTGGCGACCCCAATGAGGCGGGTCTATTCACCGGAAGTCCAGTGGGGACCCAGGCTTCCATTGAGAATTCGGTGGTTAATGTGGCGGGCGATCTTTCCATTACCGCCAACACCACCGCCCAGCTCAATGCCACGGTCAGCAATGCAGCGGTGTCCGAAGCCTCGGCACTCTATGGGGCAACGGGGGCCACTTTAGCGGGTGTCCTGGCCCTAAACAAAGTTTCGACCCAAACAAAAGCGTTTATTGATCAGCAGGCCTCTGGCAAGCAATTTGATGTGGGCGGACAGCTCACCACATCGGCCCAAGACAACGCAGGCATCTATGCCAATAGCAAACTGGTTTCATCCTCAACCACCACAAACGATGGTGGAACGGGTCTCCTGAATGAAACCCTCTCCGACCTCTTGCCTGCAAATTTCAATACCGATGAAGGCTCTCGGGAAGTTCAGTTTGGAGAGCGGGTCCGCATCAGTGATACCTATGCTGCAGTCAATCACAGCTCTGATGACGGCTCCCAAGCCCTAACCACGGGCAATATTGTCCAAGTTGCCGCAGATCATACCCAGGTCACCTACAGCACCGATGGGGCTCAGCGCCTCGTGGTTCCTGGAGAAACGGTTCAACTGGAAGATGACTATGGCTACGGCGGTACGGCAGGCCAGATCTATCGCTATGTGGGTGAATCTGGCTTTATTGACCTATCGGGCGAAGATTACAGCAATACCAGTCTTTGGAAGCTCGTGACTGGTGAGGCTGAGGCCACCTATGAATATTTGGGAGCGGATGCAACCCTCGATCTGTCTGCTCAGGACTATGAGGATACAACGGTTTGGAAGGCGATCGCCGGTACCGCAGGCGAGATCTACGAATACCTCGGTACAACTCAACCCCTTAGCCTGGGCTCTCAAAACTATGGTGATTTGGGCTTCTGGAAAAAAATACCTGAAACCCAACTGATTCCCCAGGGCCTGAATATTTCTGATTCCGATGCCATCGGCTTAGGTGGCCTGGTGGTGATGAACCAGGTGGATAGCGAGGCGATCGCCAATATTACTCGCGCCACAGTCAATGCAGGCAGTCTGAAGCTAGAGGCGATCGAAAATGCCACGATTAAGGCCGTTGCCGATGCCACTGCGGTGTCCTCCGGGGGCAGCGCCTATGGGTCTGGGACCTCCTTGGCCGTCAATGGCGTCCTGACCACGAACTTGATTCAAAATCAAACCAACGCCACGATTACGGACAGTGCCATCACCACGACCACTGGCGATTTGACAGTAGATGCCCAGAACACCGCCATTATTGATGCCACAACGCTGAACTCCGTCACCTCAGGGGATACAGCGATTGGTGCCACCCTAGCCTTTAACAGCATTGGCTGGGCTCCGACCTCGATTCTGTTCAACACAATGGATGTGTTGATTGGGAATCCCGCAGCATCCCTTGGCCTAGCAACGCCCGCTAGCGTTCAGGCCTACATCCAAGACAGCAACTTGAGCGTTGCTGGCGATCTGGCCCTCACGGCGACCTCAAAAGCCCAGCTCAATGCAGAGGTCAACAACGAGGCGACTTCAGCGGCATCAGCCTTATTTGGGGCCACCGGGATGAGCGTCGGTGCGTTGCTATCGAGCAATGTCATCCGTAACGATGCCAAGGCCTACCTCAATTTCACCAGTACGCCTGGCACGGTTGATGTTGCAGGCGATCTCTCGATCAGCACCATTGATCAAGCGGTCATTGATGCCAATGCCACGCTTAAATCAGTTTCTTCTACAACCAATGATGGCGGGGTGAGTCTACTCAACGGTATTTTCAATACCCTGCTGGATGACTATCGCTATACCCATAACTCGGGAACCCACTCACTGGAATTTGGCGATCGCGTTCGCCTCGCCGATGATTACTCCGACGCTAGCCTTAGAGGCAAAGTCTTCCAATACATGGGTGGCATCGCCACAGCGACCAACCTAGCCAATGCTGACTTTAGCGATGTGGGCCTGTGGAAAGAATACAGCGCCACGAATGTGATTCCTACGGGCTATAACGTCAGTGACTCAGACTCCATCGGGGTCGGTGGCCTGGTGGTACGTAACCAAGTCCAAGGCGATGTCGATAGTTTCATCAACAACGCGACGATTAATGCAGGCAATCTCAGCGTTACAGCTCTGGAAGATGCCACGATCAGAGCCACCTCCGAAGGCGCTGCTAGCTCTTCCGGGGGCAGTGCTTACGGGAGTGGAACCTCGTTGGCAGTGGGTGGCACGCTCGCAACCAATCTAATCCGCACGAAGACCAACGCCTATCTGAGCAACAGTACCGCCACCACAAGCACCGCTGGCGGTAGCGCTGGAAAGGTGGTGATTGAGGCTCAAAACGTCGCCGCCATTGATGCCACGGTTAATACCACTGTGTCCTCCGGGGATACCGCCGTGGGTGCGACCCTCGCCTTCAATACCATTGGCCGAGCTGCAGAAGGTTTATTATTCAACACCCTGGATGGGGTCGCGGGGGGACTGGGCACCGATAGCCTGGGCTTGGAAGATCCCGCCAACGTCCAGGCCTATATTCAAGACACAGTGGTCAATGCAGCCACGGATCTGACCGTAACGGCCAAGGCCCAGGCTCAGATCAATGCGGATCTAAACACAGAGTCGATTTCCAATGCCTCCGCCTTGGTCAATGCCACGGGCATGAGCATTGGCGGCGCACTCTCGACCAATATGGTCAGCAGCCGAGCCAAGGCCTGGATTGACAATACGACGCCCCAAACAATCCAGGTGGGTGGGGCAGCATCCATTACGGCTCAGGATGATTCGGGGATTACAGCGGATAGCAAAGTGGTATCCTCCTCAACCACCACGAACGATGCGGGCATCAGCACCATCAATAGCTTTATTGACCGCATTGATGACTATCGCTTCACTTCTAAATCGGCTTCCCAGTTCCTCTTCCAATACAGTACGGTTCG
>CALLPZ010000157.1 GCA_938015405.1 uncultured Pseudanabaenaceae cyanobacterium | reverse complement strand
TACAATTGGGGGGATAGTGATGCATATACCTAAGAGTTCTTAAGCCCATGACAGAATCTGTCAATCTTCGGCTAAATGGGCCTTTGCTCCAGCAAGCTCAGGAACTAGCTGCCATTACAGACAGCACGATTCAAGATGTTTTGCTGGATTGGCTCAACTTTGCTCTCTCTGAACAGCCCCTAGAGTTGCTCACCGATGAACAGCTGCTCCAGGTCTGTAGCTTAGACATGCCCAGTCCCCAGCGGGACCAACTCAATAGCCTCCTCACTTCCAAAGCGCGCACTGCAGAAGAAGAAACGAGATTGGATAAGCTCCGGTCGGTATACCGTCTGGGCCTGGTTCGTAGAGCCAAAGCCACTCGGCTTGCCATGGACCGGAGTCTGCTCCCACCGATTGTCTCCAACTAAATCACTGGCAGCGCTCGGTCAACCTCATGAGATATCGGCGATTGGCTCACACCGAGTTACCGTCACTGACCTATTCTTAGGAACGCTGCAACGGAAGGCGATCGCCATGGGCATGCCCTGCGAAATCAATACCATTCTCAAACTCACGCCTGACCAAGGCTACCCTGCTCAGCTTTCAGTGGGGCAAACCTTGGCGGTGACCAAGACGGAATATCGGATCTTTGCCTTGGATGTACCAGTGCAGTTGGTAGATCAGCAATGGCAGGCTCAGGCCGATGTGATCATCCGCGAGCTGACTTGGCGAGATGGCCAAACTCACCTGCAGGCTGAGGTGTCGCGATTATATGACCAACCTTTTGCAGTTAAGTGAGGGGAATCGGCTATGACGCTGGAGGCTGAACTCCCATTGAGCGCTGAAGCGATCGCCGAAGTGCTCTCGCTACTGCCCCTCTTAGAATCGGGCCAGTCGCTCTATCGAATGCATGATGTTCCCAGCCTCGACCCTTACGTCTACAGCCCAGCACTCTTCCGCTGGCTGACTGTGGTAGGACGAGGCCCCTTTCCTCTCCGCTTCGATTGGCCTCAATGGCTGGACCAAGCCAAGGCCTTGGATGCTGATCCCGCCTTGATTGCCCAAGCTGATCTACCCACCTTGCGCAAGCTCCTGACGACTTACCTGCGCACCGAGCGATTTACCAGCGGAACCCTAGCTCGCATTATCGAGCATGGCCAACTGCTTGCCATTCTGCAGCGCCTGAAAGCCTTGAATCCTGAAACTTGAGCGGTACGTTCAACAGGTCCGAACACCAGTTCAGATCAAGCTAATGCTTACGATGCAACAGCAGCCCGGCAGTGATGGTTGAGCAATTGCTGATAGCTCGCATGGGTTTGCTTCGCTAACTTGGGCCAGCTAAAGTGCTGCTCCAACTCCGCATAGGCGCGCTGTACCAATCGCTGGGTGTCTACATTATTCTCCAGGACATCGACGATCCCGCGTGCGAGGGAATCGGTATTGCCCCGCTGGGTCACAATGCCAGTCTTGCCATGGGTTACCACTTCGGGCAGTCCCCCCGCATCGGAAACCACCACGGGCACCCGCGCGGCAAAGCTTTCCAAGGCCACAATGCCGAAGGGTTCGTAGAGACTGGGGAAGACCGCACAATCGGCGATCGCCTGGAAGCAGTCCAGGTCCTCATCGGACATAAAGCCAGTGAAGGTGCAATTTTCGGTGATCCCCAGCATTTGGGCTTGGCGCTGTAAATGCTCCGTATTTCCGCCACCGATGATCACAGCTCTAACCTTGCCCTCCAATTGATTGATTACCTTGTGGGCAGCATTAAGCAGGACCGCAATCCCTTTCTCATAGGTGATTCGTCCCACGTAATAGAAAATCTTTTCGTCATCCCTGGCGAAGCGGCGACGAAAACTGCGGCAGTCGAACCCGGGATCGAGATGTTTTTTCTCAGGACAAATGCCGTTGTAAACCACATCAATCAGCCGCTCGGGATAGCGGTGAATCTGACTGACCTCCCGGCTCATATAGTCGGTGCAAACGATGACTCGGGAGGAATGCTGAACGAGATCCTTTTCTTTTCCGTTGATGTAGTGACTGGTGTGGTTGTGCAGACCGCTATGGCGTCCCTGTTCCGTGGCATGGATCGTGCTGATTAGGGGTAAACCGAAATGATGGCGTAGGGCGATCGCGGCATCTCCCACCAGCCAATCATGGGCATGGATGAGATCAAACGGACCTTCCTGCAGCATCAGGTCACCGCCGTACTCGCCCATGACATCGTTCATGTTCCCCACCCAATGGATGAAGTCATTGCCAGGGGTTACCGGCAGACGATGGATGTAGATACCATCCACCACCTCCCGTTCAACCCGTTTGCCCTGGGCAACGGTGATCAGGTGGATGTCCAGACCAAGCCGGACGAGCTCTGGGTATAGTTCAGCCACATGGCGAGCAATCCCCCCCACGATTCGGGGTGGAAATTCCCAAGCTAGAACTAGAACTTTCATGGCATGCTTTCCTGCTGCGGTGGCGCGGCCTGGAATCGAGCACTGAGATTGCACATTGAGTTGATCTCTCAGGGCCGGCTAGGCCGGAGTGGATGCTCCTAGAAGCAATCCATTGGTAAGGGGAACACGGAACAAACGGACGGGAAAAAGTTGTGAGAGCTTGGCCAGGGCTTAGGTTGCGCTCTTAGGCAAGGCGGGTACGGCTTGGGTCAATGCCCGCTCCCCTCGTACTGCAATGGCTTGCCTTGGAGGGATGCTGTCTGGTTCCTGGGGGGTGGGCCTTAGAATACCCTTCAACCGAGAAGTATTAGACACCGGGGATTTTTCCCCCAGCTTCGTCATCTCTTGTCCGAGGGGCGGTGCTTGGGGAAGCTGGGGCTCATCAAGCATCGTCTGACTCAGCAATGTGGGATTGGCCTCTAGGCTGGCTTGGCGGAAGGCATGCCATTTCCCCAGGGCTTCGGTTTGGGAGGGTAGGCCATGGTGTAACAGAATCACGCCATCGTCAAACTGCTCCACCCCATAGCTGCCATCAGCCACGACTTGGTCGATCAGCATAAAGGAGCGAGCTAAGTTATCGCGATCGCCCCGAAAAACAGGGCTGTACTCTCGCATTTGCCAGAGATCCCCCACGGCATAGTCCACATTCACCACGTTTCCGGTGTCGTTCCGCACCTGGAGCGACATGGGGAATCGCACCAGTTCTCGCCGATTGGAGAGATGGGGGATGAGATGGGTCGTTGCCGAAACACTCGATTTTTTGGGAATTTCTGCTAAAACTTGGCGAATTTCACTGGCATGGTCCCATTGTCGCGGTAATGGGACATAAACCGTCGGATTAATTGCATCGGGGATGACAAAAGAGAGGGTGCGGTTGGGATTAGAAGTAATCGTGAAAAAGATCGACAGCAGGATGCAAAATCCCCAGAAGCGTCGCAATCGCAGCTTCTTGAAGGCATTAGGATGGCGCTTCCACCAGAAGATTGCGCCGTAGGCTAGCCCCGGTACGATCCCCATGGCATAGCGAATGTTGATTGCCAGGACCGAGTCCCCCTTAGCAATCAGCAGCTTGAGCAGGGGGAAACCTGCCACCAGCCAAGACTCCGGGGCGATCGCTGGAATGAACATAAAGGGCAACCATTGGCCCAACAAATACCGTAGGGTGCGATCAAAGGGGGTCACCAGCTCCCGTACTACAATCCAGGGCTTGGTCGCCATGGCAATGAGCACATCTAACGTGGAAGCGCTTTCATCATCGATGTACTGGCCAAAGCGCTCGATCATGAAGCGATCGGAGACATCTGCTGAAAACTGAGGCATCCCCCAATTGGTCAGGATCAAGATATAGGACAGGCCATAGGCGCAGAGCCCAGCTCCGAGCCAGGGATGGCGACGGCTCACAATGAGATAAAACCCAATGCTGAAGAGCACAATGCCCGAGTCTTCGCGCACGAAGGGGATTAGGAGGGCCATGGCGCCATAGAGCCACCACCAACGCTTCTCTAGCCCCAGCAACAAGCTGAAAACGAACAGAGGAATTTGGCAAATATCGTGGAAGTTGCCAATGGTCGGTCCGATAATGGCATTGGCGCCATAGTAAGCCGTCGTCAGGGCTGCAGCGGGGCCAGGATCGATATGACAGCGAGCGAGCTTGTAGAGGACTAAGCCCGCTGCCGTAATGAGTGTGACCTGTAATACAGAAAGTGTTACGGGAGACTGGAAAATACTATAGATAGGCAACCACAGCAGCAGAGCAGGGGTGAAGTGCTGCCCGAGCCGGTGGTAGGCCACATTAGGAATCTCCCCAGCATTAACCACGTTGGTGGATAGCTGCGAGGAGAGAGAGCTCTGGAAGAAACGTCCCCGAGCCCCATTCCAAAACACCTGGTTGAAGATGCCCTGGTCGTAGGATGCGTAGTAGCTGAAATAGCGATGCAGCGTCAGCAGCAGCGTGATGGAGAAAAAGGCGATCGCAACGCCCACAACCCAACGCTTAGGCTGCTTGCGAAGAACATCGAACATGATGCCCCTGTGGCAAATCTAAAAATAATATTAAGCATCCCATAGTCTCGCTACTGTTCTCAAGGTAGAGTCTTGATGGGTGTGTAATGACGATCGCTTTATATATGAGCGTTGGTGCAAAATCATCTATGGTTTCCCTGGGACCAATCCATAGAGGCCGCGATCGCGGCAAAATCAATATCAATTTCATAGGCTGCAGGCTAAAAGTTGCGCTAGGGGACTGTTGTGGATAAATCCCTGCCCAGACCCAAAAAATCCATGGTTTCATCTGACGCATTGTCGCAATCTGAGTCGGTTGCACCCTCCGGGCTGGATCAAGCCGCG
>CALLPZ010000156.1 GCA_938015405.1 uncultured Pseudanabaenaceae cyanobacterium | reverse complement strand
CGTGACCAGCCTCCTTAGCCGCATCCCCAATCCTTTTACCCTGCTCAATGGCCTCATCATTCCTGCCGAAGGTATCCTCAGCCGAGGTAGCTATCGCAGCATTTTGAGCCTGGGCAGTGTGGGCAGCATCCTCAGCATTGGTAGCGTCGGCAGCATTTTAAGCGTCGGCAGCGTCGGCAGCATCCTCAGCATTGGCTGTATTGGCAGTCTGATTAGCTTTGTTAGCTTTGGCAGTATTTTGTCGCTGTTTAGCGTCAATAGTATTTTGAGCGTGTTTGGCTTTGGGGCAGGCGATCGCGACGGCTTCTAGCGCTTCTGTCATAGGGCAAACCGATATGACGTCCAGTTCAGCTATCAGTCTTTGCCCAACAAACCCAGGAGAGCCGTAAAAACGTGAAGCACCGTCCAGCAACATCAGCGTTTTAAGACTCATGGCTCAACCAACCGCCCAAGAGCAGCTCATGCTCGAACTGGTTAATCGCGATCGCGCCACCCCTAACGCAGCTGCCAGCCGCCTCGGCATCACGCTCAACCAAGGTTTAGCCAGCGGAAGCATCTCCCCCACCGCCAAACAACCCTTGGCCTTCAACTTCCTCTTGATTGATGCAGCTCGAGGTCATAGTCAATGGATGCTAAATAATGATGTCTTCTCTCATAGCGGTGTGGGAGGTAGCAACTGGCAACAGCGCATGGCCAGTGCTGGATATAGTTTTGTTGGCAACTGGGAATCGGGAGAGAACCTCGCCTTTAGCGGCATCAATAACTTGCAAAGCGTCACGACGGCGCTAGCGAGTCAGCACAATGGGCTGTTCACAAGCACAGTTCACCGTCCAAATCTCCTCAGCAACGACTTTCGCGAAATAGGCATTGCTGCAATCACGGGCGAATTCGAGGGTTCAAATGCACTCATAACGACCCAGGACTTTGCCCGCACTGGCACCGCAGCCTTCCTCACTGGTGTTGCCTATGATGATGGGATCACAAATGATGATTTCTACACCGTAGGCGAAGGCCTCAGCGGGATCACCGTCACTGCAACCCCCACGGACAATAGCCAACCTTTCTCGACCACGACTTATGGCTCTGGTGGTTACCAGCTCGCGCTTACCCCCGGCACCTACGAAATTAGCTTCTCTGGTGGTGCATTGAGCAACACCTACCAGCGCTACATCACGATCACGGATCGCAACGTCAAGCTAGACCTCGTCACAGATCTGCCCACTGCTTTACAGCCCTTACGCATTCAGGGCCAAACCCCAAGCCGTAATAATGTCTTCATTGCGTGGGATACCGAGACCAGCGTTGTATCGAGTTTCAATATCGATGCAACGAATCTCACGGCATCCACAACCTCCATCGGCCGCATTATTGAGGACACCAACTGGAAATTACAAACCATTGGCGACCTCAATGGCGATGGTCAAGATGATGTTTTGCTGCGTCACTTTGCTGCGGGCCAAAATCTACTGTGGCAAATGACTCCCTTTGGTGAAGCGATCGCTGCAGAGCGAGTGATTGGTCGAAATGTTGCAGATCCGAACTGGAGCCTCTCCGGCACGGGTGACTTTAATGGCGATGGCCAAATCGACATTATTCTCCGCAATGAAACTGCAGATCAAATCGTCGCCTGGTACATGAACTTAGATGGCACCATCCAATCAGAAAGCCTAGTGGGCCGAGGATTTGGGGATAACAACTGGAAAATCGAAGCTACGGCAGACTTCAACAACGATGGTCAGACAGACATCTTGCTCAACAATGCGCTGTCAGGCCAGACACTGCTGTGGACCATGACTGGCTCTAACATCACCAGCGAAGCGCTAGTGGGTCGAACCATCACGGATCAAGATTGGAAAATTGAAGGTGCGAAAGACTTCAATAATGATGGCATTACCGATCTCTTCTGGCGACACAGCAGCGGCCAGGGTCTCCTATGGACGATGCAAAGCCCCACTCAAATTGGCCAAGAGCAAATCATTGCGAACGTTCCCGATGGTAAGTCTCAACTTGTGCTCTAACCCTGGGCTGATCAACATCCACACCAGCCCTCTAGCTAAGTCAGTCCTGCCTTAACTTCCGCATAAAGCGCCTTAAACTCTCGCTGCCGCTCCGCATGCACCACGATCGCCTCCGGATAATCCACCCGCTCCAGCGACCCCAACTTCCCACTAATAATCGACCCCACATCTGCCGACTTCAGCTCCGGCACCCAATGGCGAATATACTTCGCCTCCTTATCAAACTTCTTCGCCTGAGTATAAGGATTAAAAATCCGCAGCGGCTTCGGATCCATCCCACTGGACGCACTCCACTGCCAGCCACCATTATTCGCCGACAAATCCCCATCCACTAGCTTCTGCATAAAATACTTCTCCCCCCAACGCCAATCAATAATCAAATCCTTCGTCAAGAAACTCGCCACAACCATCCGACAACGGTTGTGCATCCAACCCGTTGCATTCAACTGCCGCATTGCCGCATCCACAATCGGATACCCCGTTCGCCCCTCACACCAAGCCTGGAACAAATCCTCATTGTTCTGCCA